>DASVOY010000242.1:0-1941 GCA_036383115.1 Allostellaceae bacterium | reverse complement strand
TGCTCCTCGAAACCGCTCAGGCTCGCGCCAACCAGCAGGCTGTCCACGCCAGCTACGAGAACGTGCGATTGATTCTGTTCGTGGATCAGCTTGCGCGCCTGCATGAGTGCCGCGACGATGCTCACCCGGCCGTACGGCAGGATGGCCGAGGTCGGGTGAAAGCGGTATTGAAGCCTCTGCTGCAACTCGGCAAAAAGCTCGTATTCAACACGGTCAGTTCGGCCTGGACGGTCCCGCTCGGCCACGCAGAGGAGGAGCGGCAGCGTGCCCGGCGCTGCTCCGAGGCTACCGATACATTCCAGTACTGCGCGCGCCAGCATATCAAGCAGCCGCTCCTGCCCCCAGCAGGGCGGATCCAGCGGGACGGACGAGCCGATGATCCATTCACCGGCCGCATCGACAAAGCGCGTTTCGCTGAAATTGGCTATGCCACAGCGAATGGCGGCGCAGCTCGCCGGTGCCGAAAGACCAACACCCGACACCATTCCCGAGCCGACAATTGCGAGTGGCTGCGCGGTCATTCGGCCTCCGCGAAGCGGCGGGCTTCGACGGCCACGCTAAGTGAGGAGTAATAGGTCTTCCCCGTGTCGAGGGCGCGCCGCCATGCGCGCGAGATCTGCCCAACGGCGACTTGCGAAACTTCGAAGATGTCGCGGCGGAGCGGCAGACCGGCGCGCCATACCATTTCGAAATACCCGCCATCGGGAGCGAAAACTATTGTGTCCAGCGTCGCTTGCATCTCGACTCGGTCGCCTCGCTTCCGAAAGAAGATCACGGGCATATTGAGTCGCGGCAACAGGAAGTCGCGCCTTCCATCGGGCGTAAGGTTCAGCAAGATCACCGGCTCGCCACCGGCGATCTTCTCGACCTGCTGGTCCGCGGCCGCAGCGTGGAAATAGGCGGGATTGAAATCCGCCGGGAGGAACGGGAACACATTGTCCTGCCAGTTCTGGTCGTAGGTGCCGGCGAGCGGATAGCGCGCGAGGAAATTGCGCCCGATCGCACCGAACGACATCGGCCGGTAGTCGCCGTTGGGCGTCGTTACCGGCGCATTGCTCTCCTCGGTGTTGGGCAGCGGCGTGTTGTCGACGAGATAGGGCTCGAGCAAGCGGTGATAGCCGCGGCCGACCGGGTTGGGCAGATATGTCCGGTGCTGGACGGGATCGGGATGGAAATTGTCGACACCGCCGAAGGCGCGGTCGTAGGAGATCGGCATCACCTCGAAGGGCTCCGGCGTGCCGGCGCGCGGCACCGGACCGCCACGCCAGTTTCGGTCACCCACCACGGTGAACAGCTTCTGCCAGTTGCCGACCTTAATGCCGACCTGCACGCGCTGGGCCGGCTTGCCGCCCGGCGCGTAGGCGCTGCCATTGAGAAGAATATCGCAGCGCGGCTTATAGGGCGCCCAATCGCATTCCGCCGTCACCGCGGAAAGGCCGGGCTCGCCGGTGAACTTGTCGGCGTCAGTCAAGGGCACCTGCTCCTCGGCGAGCTTGGGCTCCTCGCCGCGTGCCGGCAGGGTGAAGGTGCCTTTGACGGCCACGACGAGCCGCTCGGCGCCGCTCGGCTCCATGCCGAGGGTGTAGCCAGCCGCCATGCCTGTCGCGTTGATGAGCTTCAAGGTGCTGCTCTTCCCTCAGCCTGCTCTAGCCGTTTCTCAGTTGATGTCGACCGACGCGCCCTTGATGCGATGGACGCCCGACGAGCGGCTCGAGAGATAGGCGCCGCGGATCAGCACCTTGCCGGCGCGGGTCAGCGTGATGCTGGCGCGGCCGCATTCGAGCACGATCTCCTGCTTCGCCTTGAGCACCAGCCGCTCGCCGTCGAGCTCGGCGAGGCGCGCGCCGCCGGGCACGGTCTCGCCCGGCGGGCGTACCAGTCCGACGATCACCGGGCGCGTGCCGTCACCCTCGGCGAAGAGCAGCGCCACCTGGCGGCCGA
>DASVOY010000241.1:0-3854 GCA_036383115.1 Allostellaceae bacterium | reverse complement strand
GCCGCCGGCGTCGCGGATGGGATCGATGACCACGCTCGCCCAGAACCGCGTGCCGTCCTTGCGGATGCGCCAGCCTTCCTCCTCGTACTTGCCCGCTGCCGCCACGTGGAGCACGCGCGCGGGCGCACCCGCGGCGCGATCCTCCTCGGTGTAGAAGCGCGAGAAGTGCTGCCCGATGATCTCGCCGGACGTGTAACCGTTGATGCGCCGCGCGCCGGCGTTCCAACTCGTCACATGGCCACTGGCGTCGAGCATGAAGATGGCGTAATCGACCACGCCTTCGATCAGGGTCCGGAACCGCTGCTCGCTCTCGGCCAAGGCCTCGCCCGCGGCGCGGCGGTCGGTGATGTCCCGGGTGATCTCGGCAAAGCCGACGAAGTTGCCCTTCTCGTCGCTGATGCGGTTGATGATCGAGCTCGCCCAGAATCGGGTGCCGTCCTTGCGCAAGCGCCAGCCATCTTCCTGGTAGCGTCCGCTCTCGCCGGCAATGCGCAGCGCTTGCTCCGGCTTGCCGCGCTCCCTGTCCTCGGGCGTGAAGAAGTGCGAGAAATTTTGGCCGAGCGCCTCTCCCGCCGTATAGGCCGTAATGCGCTGCGCGCCGGAATTCCAACTGCTCACGACCCCGTGCGGATCGAGCATGTAGATGGCGTAATCGGTGGCCGCCTCGACGAGCAGTTGAAAGCGTCGCTCGCCGCTGATCGGATCTGTGCTCACGCCCCTCCCTCACCATTCCGTCTATGTGCTCAAAGTGCGGCGCCAATCGACGAGCTGGCCCTCGGTCACGTCCCGAAACGCCCATTATCACGGTGAACTTATGCCATGCAAACGCTGATCAAGCCATCGGCGCTGGAATTTGGACCGGCCTCTACCTCCTCGGAGTGAGCCGCCTCATTCAGGACCAACAGTCTTCCCCCAGCCGCTTCCGACGCGAATCCCTCGGCGACGGGCCATTGTGATCGCCGAGTGATCGTCTAGCGCCAAACTGATACACTCGGCCCGCCCCTGCCCGCCCCCGGATCCCTGATTGAACCTTGTCGCGGCATATCTTGTGATCGGCCTCGGCAGCGCGCTCGGCGGCTTGGCCCGGTATGGCTGCGGATTGGCGGCGGTGGCCTTGTGGGGCACAGGGTTCCCCTGGGGAACCATCCTCATCAACATCCTCGGATCCCTCGTCATCGGCCTGTTCGCCAGCCTAACCGGGCCGGACGGGCGGCTGCTCATCGGCACGCTAGGCCGCCAATTCGTCATGCTTGGACTCTGCGGCGGCTACACCACCTTCTCCGCCTTCAGTCTGGAGACGCTCAACCTGCTGCGGTCTGGCCGGGCGCTTGCCGCGGGCGCCAACGTGCTGGTCTCGGTAGCGCTGTGCCTCCTCGCCGTCTGGATCGGCCACGCCATTGCCCGGAGACTTAACCAATGACAGCACCTACCCCTCTTATCATCTTATTCTTTCTGCATTCGCTGCAAAGCGGTAAGTTGTTTTGCTGCGCCGCGGAATGTAGGTGACATGGACTATCTCTGGGTGATCGTCGGCAGCGCGTTGGGCGGCATGGCGCGCTATGGCGTCTCGGGCGCGGTGGCACGGAGGATCGGCGAGACCTTCCCATGGGGCACCCTGGCGGTGAATGTGTCAGGCTCGTTCGTTATCGGCGTCTTTGCGGCCCTCACCGGCCCGGCCGGCACCCTTGCCGGGGACCCGGCGCCGACCTCCTTCGTCATGGTCGGGCTGTGTGGCGGCTATACGACTTTCTCCTCATTCAGCCTGCAAACCCTCAACCTGGCGCGGGACGGCGAATGGCCGCGCGTCGGCGCCAATATCGTTGCCTCGGTGGCGCTCTGCCTCCTCGCCGTCTGGGCCGGGTTCGCCCTGGGCGCGTTAACCTCCGGAGGATGATCCATGCAGCTTCCTCGCGACGCCGTGCTGCTGCGCGTCTTCATCGGCGAGGACGATCAGCACAAGCATCTGCCGCTCTATGAGGCGATCGTGCTGAAGGCGCGCGAGCAGCACTTAGCCGGCGCCACCGTGCTGCGCGGGCCGATGGGCTTTGGCCACTCCAGCCGGCTGCACACGGCGAAAGTGCTGCGCCTGTCCGAAGACCTGCCGGTCGTCGTCGAGATCATCGACAGCGAGGACAAGATCAATGCCTTCCTGCCGCTGCTCGACGGCATGATGGGTGGCGGCCTCGTCACCATGGAGAAGGTGAAGGTGCTGCACTACGGAACCCGCCAGAGCGGTTGATCACGCGGAACAAGCCATGGACATCGCCAAGATCGCGATCGGCGTCGATCCGCCGGGCGATATCAACGTCATCATCGAGATCCCGCAAGGCGGCGAGCCGATCAAGTACGAGGTCGACAAGGCGTCGGGTGCCCTTCGCGTCGACCGCTTCCTGCACACGGCGATGTTCTACCCGGTCAATTACGGCTTCATCCCGCACACGCTCTCGCCGGACGGAGATCCCTGCGACGTGCTGGTGGTGGCGCAGGTGCCGGTGATGCCGGGCGCGGTGATCCGCTCACGCCCGATCGGCGCGCTCCTCATGGAGGACGAGGCCGGCGGGGACGAGAAGATCATCGCGGTACCGGTCGAGGCCTTGCATCCCTTCTACAACAACGTCCGCAGCTATCGCGACCTGCCGCCGCTCCTGTGCGAGCAGATCGCGCATTTCTTCCAGCACTACAAGGACCTCGAGCGCGGCAAATGGGTGAAGGTGGTGCGTTGGGTCGGCGCCGAGGAAGCGCTCGACCTGGTGCGCGCCGCCATCGCCCGCGCCCAGGAGAAAGCCTCACCGATATGACTGGAGTTCCCGACCTCGCGCGCCTGCTCGAGATCATGGCGAAGCTGCGCGATCCCGAAACCGGCTGCCCCTGGGATCGCGAGCAGAGCTTCGCCACCATCGCGCCTTACACTATCGAGGAAGCCTATGAGGTCGCCGAGGCCTGCGAGCGCGGCGATGCCGCGGCGCTCAAGGACGAACTCGGCGACCTGCTCTTCCAGGTGGTCTTCCATGCGCGCATGGCCGAGGAAGCCGGGCTCTTCGCGTTCAACGATATCGCCAAAGCAATTGCCGACAAGATGCTGCGGCGCCATCCGCATGTCTTCGGCGATGCAGTCATCTCCGACGCGGCGGCGCAGAACACCGCATGGGAGCAGCACAAGGCCAGCGAGCGACGAGCCAAGGCGGCAAGCTTGGGAAGGCCTGAAAGCGCGCTCGATGGCGTCGGCGACGCGCTCCCTGCCCTCAGCCGCGCCGCGAAGCTCCAGCGCCGCGCTGCCCGCGTCGGATTCGACTGGCCGGACCTGCTGCCGGTCTTCGACAAGGTGGCCGAGGAGGTCGGCGAGTTGCGCGAGGTCGTCGATGCCGGCGGCTCCCCCGCGCGTATCGCCGACGAGATCGGCGATCTGCTCTTCGCGGTGGTCAACCTGGCGCGGCGGACCGACACCGACCCCGAGCAGGCGCTGCGCGGCGCCTGCCGCAAATTCGAGCGCCGCTTCCGCCGCGTCGAGGAGCGCCTCGCCGCCGCTGGCACCTCCCCTGACGCTGCCACCCTCGACGAGATGGAGGCGGAGTGGCAGCGGGCGAAAGCAGAAGAGCGCTGACACGCGTACGGGCCAAAGCCCCCACACCAAGGCCATCAATTTTAGCAAAAATCGATCGATATCCTTCAGACCACGCCGATCCTCGTGGCTACACGGGCGGTGCTGAAAATGATTGGTAAATACTCAGCTAAAATTGTTTTCAAAAATCCTGTATTGGCGAGCCGACACTGCTCATAATCTATGCGGATTCGCGTGACAATATTGGGGGAAGCCCAATAGCGCGGCCCCCCAAGCGGCAGAAGGTGCTCGACAT
>DASVOY010000240.1:0-10718 GCA_036383115.1 Allostellaceae bacterium | reverse complement strand
CTCGGTCAGGTAGCTCATCCGCCGGTGCTCCGCTTGTTGATGAGATTGGTGCGCCTGAAGTCGATCACGCGCACGCCCTTCTGGTTGAAGCCCTCGGTATGCCAGGTGACGATGCCCATGCCCTTGTTGCTCGAGGATTCGCGGCGATCCGTCACCGTCGAGCGCGCGGTCAGCGTGTCGCCGGGATAGACCGGCGCGGGGAAGGTCAATTCCTCGACGCCCAGAAAGGCGCCGCCGCCCTCGCTCAGATCCTCGACCGAGAGGCCGAAGACGGTGGTGAACACCAGCATCGGGTTCACCACCACGTCGGGATGGCCGTGCGCCCGCGCGAATTCGAGATTGGTGTAGAGCGGGTTGTAATGCAGCGTCAGCGTGGTGAAGAGCGAATTGTCGCCGTGATTGACGGTGCGGCCCCAATGGTGGTCGAAGCGGCGGCCGACGGCGAAATCCTCGTAGCGGTTGCCCTTGGGCTTCGCGACCGCGCGCGCGATGAAGTCGTCAGTCATAACGCGTCAAGCCGGCACGCAGAGCAGCGTCAGCTCGCCGACCGAGCCCAAACCATCCAGAGACGAAACGGCGGCACGGAGCCGCTCCGCCTGCGCGCTGCCCAGCACCGGCGCGGCGAGGCTCATGAATTTCGCCTCGAGCCGCTTTTGCTGCGCCTCGAGGTCGCTGGCGGGCACGCCCGAATCGTGGCGCGCCTCCAGGACGCGGCCGTCGGCGAGCGTGACCTTCATCTCGGCCTGCGTGTGCGGCCAGTCGCGCTGGAAATCGACCGTCACCGTGTCGCGCAAGCGAGCGAGCGCCGGGTCGGCGGCATTGCGCTCGCTGTAGGTGTCGAGGCTCGCCGTGTCGAGGCCGGCGAGCGCGAAGGCGGCGGTGAGGCGCAGCGAGAACTTGGCCTCGAGCCCGGTCCTCGGGGCCGGGATGTGGCAGACATTGCTCGCCCCGGCATCGACGCGCAGCACGACCTCGCGCACCGCCTCTGGGTCAATCCCGTGCCGGCGCCGGATCTCCCGCGCGCATTCGATCGGCGCGTGGGTGAGATAGCAGGCGGCGTGATACTTGAAGAGGTTGTTGCGCAAGTGCCAGCCGCCCGGCGGATCGGCGAGCGCGGCGTCGGGGTGGAAGTCCGGGCTCTGCGTCTCGGCGAAGCCCTGCGCGCATTCGAGCACGTCGGCGCGGCTGGAAAGGCCGCGCGCGGCGAGCGTCGCCGCGACGAGCCCATTCTGCGCCGCCTTGCCGGCATGGAGCGGCTTGCACATGGTGCCGAACATCGATTTGAGCCCGGCCGCCTGCGTGCCGGCGATGCCGAGCGCAGTCGCGGTCTGCGCCGCGTCGAGGCCGAGGAGGTGCGCGCAGGCCGCCGCCGCGCCGAAGCTGCCGACCGTCGCCGTCGCGTGGAAGCCCCGCGCGTAATGGCCGGGCGCCACCAGCGCGCCGACTCGGCACAGCGTCTCGTAGCCGGCGACGAAACTGGCGATGAATGCCGCGCCGCCGGCGCCGCGCGCCTCGGCCAGCGCCAGCGCCGCCGCAGCCACCGCCACGGTCGGATGGCCGCCCATGGTCATGTTGACGTCGTCGTAGTCGAGCGCGTGCGAGGCGGCGCCGTTGACCAGGGCCGCCTGCTGCGTCGCGGTCTTGAGGGGATGGCCGATCAGCCGCGCCATCGGCTTGCCGCCCTGCTCCTCGGCTTCGGTTGCGAGGATGCGCGCGAGCTCCTCGCGCGAGCCGGCGACCGTCACCGCGAGCCAGTCGAGGACACATTGACGCGCCAACCGGCGGATATCGGCGGGAAGCTCGTCGTAGCGCAGAAGCGCGGCCCGCCGGGCAAGCTCGGCGGTGACGGGGATGTCGGACGCGGCGGAGCGGGGATGAGCTGCCGCTCTCATGGTTTCCTCCCGTGTTTTTTCGCAAGGCTTGCACGCCCGGCGGCGCCCGTCCAGCCCCTCCTAACTGCGCATTGCCATGGCGCGCGAAAAGACCCACCATGGGCGCAACAAAAGCGCGGGGCCAACCCTGCGCGACAAGGCGGGAGGAAAGAATGGGCATGCGGCGACTGCTACACTCCGTGCTTGTGCTGGCCGCCATGGCGCTCGCGTCGGCGCCGGCGTCGGCGCAGAAGAAATACGCGCCGGGCATCGGCGATACCGAGATCAAGATCGGTCAGACCATGCCCTATAGCGGCCCGGCTTCCGCCTATTCCGCGATCGGCAAGGCCGAGGCGGCCTATATCGCGATGATCAACGAGCAGGGCGGCGTCAATGGCCGCAAGATAAACCTCCTCAGCCTCGACGACGGCTACTCGCCGCCCAAGACCTTCGAGCAGACGCGGCGTCTCGTCGAGCAGGACAACGTCGCCTTCATCTTCAGCAGCCTCGGCACGCCGACCGGCGTGGTCGTGCACAAGTATCTCAACGAGAAGAAGGTGCCGCAGCTCTTCCAGGCCTCGGGCGCGACGCTGTGGGGCGACCCGCGGCATTTCCCGTGGAGCATGGGGTGGCAGCCGAACTACCAGACCGAGGGTGCGATCTACGGGCACTATCTGCTGAAGATGAAGCCGCACGCCAAGGTCGCGGTGCTCTATCAGAACGACGACGCCGGCCGCGACTACGTCGCCGGGTTCAAGGCCGGACTCGGTCCCGATGCGGCCAAGCGCATGATCGTCGCCGAGGCCACCTACGAGGTGACCGATCCCACCTTGGATTCGCAGATCGTCACCTTGCAGGGGTCGGGCGCCGATGTGCTGTTCGACAACACCACGCCGAAATTCGCCGCGCAGGCGATCCGGAAGATCTACGACATCGGCTGGAAGCCGATGCACTTCCTGATGAGCGTCGCCACCTCGGTCTCGGCGGTGATGGAGCCGGCGGGAGTCGAGAAGGGCCAGGGGATCATCACCGCCGCCTATCTCAAGGATCCCAACGATCCGCAATGGCAGGACGACCAGGCCTACAAGGACTGGCTCGCCTTCATGCGCAAGTACTACACGGACGGCAATCTCGGCGACAGCTTCAACGTCTACGGCTACCTGGTGGCGCAGACCCTGGTGCAGGTGTTGAAGCAGTGCGGTGACGACCTCTCGCGGGAGAACATCATGAGGCAGGCGGCGAACCTCGACCTCGAGCTTCCCATGCTGCTGCCCGGCATCAAGATCCACACCGCGCCCGGCGACTTCTACCCGATCAAGCAGATGCGCCTCGCGCGCTTCGACGGGAAGCAATGGGTGCTCTTCGGCGAGGTGATCGGCGAATGAGCGGCCGGACCCTGTTCGACAAGATCTGGGACGAGCACGTCGTCACCGACCTCGGCGAGGGGTACGGCCTGCTCCATGTCGACCGCCACCTGCTGCACGATCTCGGCGGCGGGCGCGCGGTCCTCGACATCAAGGAGAAAGGCTACCGCCTACACAATCCCGGCCTCACCGTCGCGACGCCCGACCACGCCATCTCGAGCGCTCCGGGGCGCGCGAACACCAGCGCCGTGGGCCAGCGTTTGCTGAACGATCTACGCACGCTCAGCAAAGAGTATGGCGTGCGCCTCTTCGATGTCGGCGAGCCCGGCCAAGGCATCGTTCATGTGATCGGGCCGGAGCTCGGCCTGAGCCTTCCCGGCGCGCTCATCGTCTGCGGCGACAGCCATACCTGCACCCATGGCGGCATGGGCGCGCTCGCCTTCGGCATCGGCTCGAGCGAGGTGACGCATGTGCTGGCGACGCAATGCCTGGTGCAGCGCCGGCCCAAGCGGATGCGTGTCACCTTCGAGGGCAGCCGCCGCGCCGGCGTGACGCCCAAGGACATGATCCTCTACCTCATCGGCCGCGTCGGCGCGGCGGGCGGCACCGGCCATGCGGTCGAATACGCCGGCGGCGCCGTCCGCGCGCTCGATGTCGAGGGGCGGCTCACGCTGTGCAACCTGTCGATCGAGCTCGGCGCCAAGATCGGCATGGTGGCGCCCGACGACACGACGTTCGACTATCTCTCAGGCCGCAAGCTCGCGCCCAAGGGCACGCTGTGGGAGCAGGCGCTGGCGCATTGGCGCAGCCTGCCTTCCGACGCGGACGCCGTCTTCGACCGCGAGGAGCGGATCGACGTGGCCGAGATCGCGCCGCAGATCACCTGGGGCACGAGCCCCGAGCACACGATCGCCGTGACCGAGTGCATCCCCGATCCCGCGGGGGTCGGCGATCCCGGCAGGCGGCGCGCGATGGAAGCCGCGTTGGACTACATGGGGCTCACGCCGGGCGCACCGATCGCCGGCACGAGGATCGACTGGGTGTTCATCGGCTCCTGCACCAACAGCCGCCTCTCCGATCTGCGTGCCGCAGCGGAGATCGCCCGGCGCGGCAAGGTCGCCGCCCACGTGAACGCCTGGGTCGTGCCGGGGTCGGAGACCGTGAAGCGCCAGGCCGAGGCCGAGGGCCTCGACCGCGTCTTCACCGCCGCCGGCTTCGACTGGCGCGAGCCCGGCTGCTCCATGTGCCTCGCCGCCAATGGCGAGACCGTGCCGCGCGGGCAACGCTCGGTCTCGACCTCCAATCGCAACTTCGTCGGCCGGCAGGGGCCGGGCGCGCGCACGCATCTCGCGAGCCCGGCCACGGCCGCCGCGGCGGCGCTCGCCGGCGCGATCAGCGACGTGCGCGAGATCGGAGGCTGAGCCATGGAGAAATTCACCGTGCTCCGGGCCATCGCCGCACCGCTGCTGCGCGAGAACATCGACACCGACATCATCATCCGAATCGAGCGCCTCGTCGGCGCGTCGAGCCGCAGCGCGCTCGGGCGCCACGCCTTCGAAGCCTGGCGCTACCGGCCGGACGGCAGCGAGAACCCCGATTTCATCCTCAACCGCGAGCCCTATCGCGGCGCGCGGGTCCTATTGGCCGGCCGCAATTTCGGCTGCGGCAGCTCGCGCGAAGGCGCGGTGTGGGCGCTGGTGCAGATGGGCTTCCGCGCCTTCCTCGCGCCGAGCTTCGGCGACATCTTCTTCAACAACTGCTTCCAGAACGGCGCACTGCCGGTGGTGATGGACCAGCCGGCGATCGAGGCCATCGCCCGCCAGGTCGAGGCCGATCCCGCGCGCAATCTGGTGACGATCGATCTCGTGCGCTCGGTCGTGGTCGCGCCCGATGGTAGCGAGACGCCGTTCCGCATCGACCGGCTGCGGCGCGAGGCGCTCATCGAGGGCCTCGACGATATCGGGCTCACCATGAAGCGCGAGGGCGAGATCGCCGGTTTCCAGGCGCGCGACCGCGCGCGCCGGCCCTGGATCTACGCCGTGGAGACCGAGCGATGAGCAATGCCAAGCAGGTCGTCATCATCGGCGGCGAAGGCATCGGTCCCGAGGTGATGGCCGAGACGCGGCGCGTGCTCGACTGGTTCGTCGCGCACCAGCGCCTCGGCATCGAGACGCGCGAGGCGCCTTATGGCGTCGAGGCCTACCGGCGCAGCGGCCAGATCGTGCCCGACGAGACCATGGCGGCGCTGCGCTCGGCCGATGCCGTCCTGTTCGGCGCCACCGGCGGGCCCGACTATGACGCGTTGCCGGCCGAGGCGCGGCGCGCGGGCAATCTCCTGCGCATGCGCAAGAGCCTCGACCTCTACGCCAATCTCCGGCCGATCACGGCGATCACGGCGCTGCACGAAGCGTCATCGCTCAAGCCGCGCGTGCTCGAGGGCGTTGACTTCGTCATCCTGCGCGAATTGAGCGGCGGCCTCTATTTCGGCGAGCCGCGCGGCGTCGAGCGCCTGCCCGGCGGCGAGCGGCGCGGCGTCAATACCCACGTCTACACTTCCTCGCAGATCCGCCGCGTCGCCCGCTTCGCCTTCGAGCTCGCCCGCACACGCCGCCGCCGCGTCCTGTCGGTCGACAAGGCCAATGTCATGGAAGCGGGCGCGCTGTGGCGCGAGGAGGTGCAGGCGCTCCACGACGCCGAGTTCGGCGACGTCGAGCTCAGCCACATGTATGTCGACAACTGCGCCATGCAGCTGGTGCGCGCGCCGGCGCAGTTCGACGTCATCCTCACCGACAACATGTTCGGCGACATCCTGTCCGATGCGGCGGCCATGGTGACGGGATCGCTGGGCATGCTGCCCTCGGCTTCGCTCGGCCCGGTCGGCGCCGACGGCAGGCGGCCGGCGCTCTACGAGCCGGTTCACGGCAGCGCCCCCGACATCGCTGGAAAAGGGATCGCCAATCCGCTCGGCGCCATCTTGAGCCTCGCCATGGCGTTCCGCCTGTCGCTCGGTCAACCCGAAGCGGCGGATTTGCTCGAGCGGGCGGTGCGCGGCGCGCTCGATGCCGGCACGCGCACCCGCGACATCATGCAGCCGGGCGCGCAGCTCGCCGGCACGCGCGAGATGGGCTCGGCCGTGCTGGCCGCGCTCGATCGCCTGGCGCGCTAGCGCCAGGCGATTCTCCCTCAGACCTCGGCGTGCTCGGCGATGGCGCGCCACACGCGCTCCGGCGTCGCCGGCATGGCGAGGTCCCTGACGCCGAGCGGCGACAGGGCATCGATCACGGCATTCATGATCGCCGGCGGCGCGCCGATCGCGCCCGCCTCGCCGCAGCCCTTGGCGCCCAGGGGGTTGTGCGTGCACAGCGTCTCGTGGGTCGCCAGGCTGAACGAGCCCAGATTGTCGGCGCGCGGCAGACAATAGTCCATGAGCGAGCCGGTGCGGAGCTGGCCGGTCTCGGGGTCGTAGACCGTGTTCTCGAAGAGCGCCTGGCCGATGCCCTGGGCGAGACCGCCATGGACCTGGCCCGCGACGATCATCGGGTTGATGATCCGCCCGAAATCGTCGGCGGCCGTGAAGCTCACGAGCTCGACGGTCCCGGTATCGCGATCGATCTCGACTTCGGCGATGTGCGTGCCCGCGGGATAGGTGAAGTTCGACGGGTCGTAAAACGCCGTCTCGTCGAGACCGGGCTCGAGCGTCTCGATGGGGTAGTTGTGCGGCACATAGGCGGTGAAGGCGACCTGGGCGAAGGGTACCGCCTTGTCGGTGCCGACGACAGTGAACTTGCCGTCCTTGAACTCGATGTCCTCCTCGGATGCCTCAAGCAGGTGAGCGGCGATCTTCTTGCCCTTGCTCACCACCTTGTCGACCGCCTTGACCAGGGCTGAGCCGCCGACCGCGAGCGAGCGCGAGGCGTAGGTGCCCATGCCGAACGGGATCTTGTCGGTGTCGCCATGCACGACGTCGACCATCTCGAGCGGCACGCCGAGCCGCTCCGCCACGATCTGGGCAAAGGTGGTCTCGTGACCTTGGCCATGGTTATGCGTCCCCATGAGAACGGTGACGCTCCCGGTCGGGTGAGCGCGCAGTTCTGCCGTCTCATAGAAGCCCGCGCGCGCACCAAGCTGTCCCGCGAGCGCCGAGGGCGCCATGGCGCAAGCTTCGATATAGGCGGCGATGCCGATACCGCGCAGCTTGCCGCGGCTGGCTGCTTCTTGCCGGCGCTGCTCGAAGCCGGCGTAGCCGGCCGCCTTCAACGCCATCTCGAGCGTCGTGAAGTAGTCGCCGCTGTCATAGGTGAGCGCCACCGGCGTCTGATAAGGATAGGCATGCTTGGGGATGAAGTTGCGTCGGCGCAGCTCCGCCGGATCGATCTTCATCTCGCGCGCCGCCGCGTCGACGATGCGCTCGACGACGTAGCACGCTTCCGGCCTTCCGGCGCCGCGATAGGCGTCGACCGGCACGGTGTTGGTGAAGACGCCCTTGACTTCGACATAGATGGCGGGAGTCGTGTACGTCCCCGCGAGCAGCGTGCCGTAGCAGTAGGTCGGGATCAGCGGCGCAAAGCTGCCGAGATAGCCGCCGAGATTGGCCACGGTCGCGACGCGCAGCGCGAGAAATTTGCCGTCCTTGTCCAGCGCCAGCTCGGCGCGCGTGACGTGGTCGCGAGCCTGGTTGTCGGAAACGAAGCTCTCGTTCCGCTCGGCGGTCCATTTGACCGGCCGGCCGAGTTTGCCGGCCGCCCAGGTGACCAGCGCTTGCTCCTGGTAGAGCGATCCCTTGGTCCCGAAGCCGCCGCCCACATCCGGCGCCACCACTCTGAATCTGTGCTCGGGGATCTGGAGCACGAAGGCGGCGATCAGCAGCCGGACCACATGCGGCGCCTGACAGTTGGTGTAGAGCGTGAACTCGCCGGTTCCGCGGTCGAACTCGGCAACCGCGGCCCGCGGCTCCATGGCATGCGACACAAGCCGGTTGTTCACGAGGTCGAGCCGCGTCACGTGGTGCGCGCGGGCGAAGGCCGCGTCGACCGCGGCCTTGTCGCCCAAGTGCCAGTCGAAACAGATGTTGTTGGGCGCGTTGTCGAAGAGCTGCGGCTTGCCGGGCTTGATCGCGTCATCCGCGGCGACCACGGCCGGGAGAGACCTGTAGTCGACCTCGACGAGCTCGGCGGCATCCTTCGCCTGCTCGCGCGTCTCGGCAATGATTGCTGCCACGGGCTCGCCGACGTGCCGGACCTTCCCCTGGGCGAGCACCGGATGTGGCGGCTCCGCCATGGGCGAACCGTCCTTCGATCTCACCAGCCAGCCGCAAGGCAGGCCGCCGACCTGCATGTCGGCGGCGGTGAAGACGGCGACCACACCCGTCGCGGCCTTGGCCTTGCTCGTGTCGATCCCGGCGATCTCGGCATGCGCGTGCGGGCTGCGCAGGATGTAGGCGTGGACCTGGCCCGGGCGGCTCAGGTCATCGGTGTAGCTGCCGCGGCCGGTGAGGAAGCGAAAGTCTTCCTTGCGACGCACCGAAGCGCCGATGCCATGCTCGCTCATGACCCGATCCCTCCCATCAAGCGCGCCCGCGAGCTTGCCGATGATCCGAATAACCGTGTCCGCCGCCGAAGCCGAGGTTCAGCTAAGCTCGCCTAACGACTCTACACCCAGAACTGAACCCACTCATACGAAATGATGAGCAGGCCCGAGCGGAGGCCCTCCCGCTTACGAGGCCGACGCTCGGCGCACCGGCTCGCGTCGGGGCGCAGCGTCATAGGACCCCGCGTCGCTCGCCCGGTAGCTCTGACCCTCGGCGAAATGCTTCGCGGCGAAATCGATGAAGCTGCGCACCTTGGCCGGGACGTGCTGGCGATGCGGATAGAGCGCGATGATCGGGAACTCGCCGAGATGATGGTCCGGCAACACGCGGGCGAGGCGGCCTGAGCGCACGGCCGCGTCGGCGACGCAGCTCAGCGCCATGACGATGCCGCGGCCGTCGAAGGCCGCGGCCATGAGCATCTCGACGCTGTTGGTGTGCAGATTACCCGAGATCGACACCGTCATGTCGCCTGCCAAACTCTTGAGAGTCCATTCGCGCGTCAGCGCGTCGAAGCCCGGGTGCATGTACGCGATGCAATTATGCTGCGAGAGTTCGCTCGGGTGCCGCGGGGCGCCGTGTTGCTCCAGATAGGCTGGGGCGGCGTAGAGCATGACGCGAAAATACCCGAGGCGGCGCACGATCACGCTCGAGTCCGGCGGCTGGTTGAAGCGGATCGCCACGTCGATGCGCTCCTCGACGAGATCGACCATGCGGTCGGTGGTGGTGAGATCGACGGTGATGTCCGGATAGGCGGCGCAGAAGCCCCCGATGAGCGGCGCCATGCTGTACGACAGGACGTTCGCCGCGTTGAGCCGCAAGGTGCCCCGCGGCATCGCATTGAGCTCGGCGATGCTGCTGTCCGCGGCCTCGATCTGGGCAAGGATGAGGCCGCATTGATCGAAATACGCCCGGCCCGCCTCGGTGAGGCTCAGCTTCCGGGTGGTGCGGTTGAGCAGCCGCACCCCAAGCCGCTCCTCGAGCGACTGGAGATGGTTGGTCACAGTCGCCGGCGACATGCTGAGGCGCTGCGCGGCGGCGGCGAAGCTGCCGCTCGTGACGACGGCGGCAAAGGCAGTCATGCTGGTGATGCGGTCCATGCGGCACTCGATTCGATATGGGTTGGCAAACCGTTTTGCGTTTCCTCCGTTGCCCAATCTCTTATGGACGAGAGGCTCGTCACCCGTGGGTGGCGGTTCGCAGCCGCTCGTCGTAATGATCGGCCAATGCCCGCAGCGCGGCCGGAGCATCGCCGGTGAAGGTCGGACCGTGCATAAGCGCCAGCTTTCGTGGCGCCAGCGCGGCAAGGCGGCGGATTGTCGGCGCGAGGCCCGGCGTGAGGCTGGTGAAGCGGAATGCGTCTTCCGCGGCAATTGCCGGCGCGAGGATGTCGTCCTCCGTCGTGGCCTGGCAGTCCCCGAGTTGGGTGAAAAGATCGCCGCAGCACAGCGTCGCCGTCGTTTCCTCCAGGATCAGCCCGGCGTCCCAGGCATGGGGAACATGCGGCGTATCCATGTGCCGCACTCGCTTTCCCCCGAGATCGAGCACTTCATCATCGGCGAGGACGCGCGGCGGCCGGCTCGCCATGTCCCGCAGCCAGATCGCGCAGCCCACGCCGCCATGCGCCGCGACGGCGCGCGGGGCAACCGTCAGCCACTCGTTGAGGGAGCCGCTTTCGTCGGCTTCGCCATGGCTGAAGGTGATCCAGCGCAACCGGTCGAGAGGCAGGATGCGACCCACTGCGGCCGAGACATGCGGGAACAGCGATCGCTGCCCGCAGTGAAACAGCAGCGGCTCGTCGGCGTCGATCAGGAACTGATTGAAGGTGAAGCCGGCGGGGCCGCCGACATTCGGAACAAACGTCGACAGGCGGTAGGTGCGATCGGCGATCTCGCTGAT
>DASVOY010000239.1:0-2536 GCA_036383115.1 Allostellaceae bacterium | reverse complement strand
GGCGTCGTGCGCACGGGCGAGATCTTGGACGAGTCGGATCGCGCGTTGCGCGGCTTGAGCCGCGTCCACGAGACGTGGCCGGCGAGGCAGCGCGCGTCGAGCCAGGCCGGATCATAGCCGGCGACGCGGGCGGGGAGGATCTCGGTCTCCCACGCACCAGCGGGCGCCTCGAAGCCTTCGAGCTGGGCGACCACCGGATCGAGCGCGGCGGCGCCTTGCATGCGCGCATCCGGGGTGACGCGCTGCCAGGCGAGCAGGAAGCGCAGGAAGTCGCGCGCCGCCACTGGCTCGATCTCGGCGCGCAGGCGCTTGACGGGGTAGCTGTTGATGCGGGCGAGCAGCCGGCGCTCGCACCATTCGTCGGCGGGCGCTCCGGGCGAAAACCGTCCGCGCATTGCAAAGCCTTCGACTTCGAGCGCCGCAAGAGCGCCCGCGATGTCGGTCGCGGCGAGCCCCAATGGGGCGGCGAGCGCCTCCGGCGTGACCACGCCGAGCCCTTCGAGCCGCCCGCGGACGATCTCGACCAGCGCCTCGTCTGGCGTCCAGGCGCGTTCCGCTTCGGCGCCCGATGCGGCGATCGGCGGATCGAGCGCGGCACTCGGCCACGCACCCAGGAACTGCGGCAGGCGCTCTGCCGTGACCCAGAACGCCGCCTGTGGCGTGCGTATCCGCGTCACGCGCTTGGCGCGCGCCAGGTCGGCGAGCCAGCCGGACCATTCGGGCGATGTCGCCTCGTCCTCGCTCACGAAGCCGAGCCACACCAGCGCATCGTGCAGCTCGTCCGCATTGGTCGCCTCCGGCCAGGCCTCGTCGCGCACGCGCGCGATCGCCTCCGGATCGAGCCGGCCGATGTCGGCGGCCTCCTCCGGCGCGAGCCAGCGGCGGCTCATCACCGCCTGGGTGCGGCGCTCCTCGAGCGGCGCGTCGTCGAGATAGGCGTAGGGCCGCGCCGACAGCACTTCGAGCGCGAGCGGGGAGGGCTCGGTGAGATCGCGCGCGACGACCCGGACCTCGTCAGCTTCGATGCGGGCGAGCAGACGCTCGAGGCCCGCGATATCCATCGCCTCGTCGAGGCAGTCGGTGATCGTCTGGCGCACCAGCGGATGATCCGGCACCTCGCGCTCGCCCGGCAAATTCTCGGCGCAGGCGATCTGGTCGGGAAACACCGCGCCGATCAGGTCCTCGGCCGCCATGCGGGCAAGCTGCGGCGGGACCTTTCGGCCGCCGCGGAAGCGGGGAAGGGCGAGCGCGACGCCGATCACCCAGCGCCAGCGCGTGACGAACATGGGCGCATCGAGCATCGCCTGGATCAGCACGTCCTTGACGGTGGCGGAGCGGAGATATTGCGTGACCTCCTCCAGCGCAAAGCTGTGCGCGTGAGCGAGATCACGATGTTGTCTTCGGTCGCGGCGGCCTGGAGCTCGAAGTTGAACTTGCGGCAGAAGCGCTTGCGCAGCGCCAAGCCCCAGGCGCGGTTGATCCGGCTGCCATAGGGAGAATGGATGACGAGCTGCGCGCCGCCGGTCTCGTCGAAGAAGCGCTCGAGCACGATGGTGTTGCGGGTCGGCAGCGCGCCAAGCGCCGCATGGGCCGCTGCAAGATAGTCGACCAGTTGGCGTGCGGGCGGTTCGGCGATGCCGCGCGCGATCAGCCACGCAATGGTGTCCTCGCGGGTCGGATCGGTCGCGAGCCGTTCCGCAATCGCGGCGCGGAGGGCCGACACGGATGCGGACAGCTCGTCGCTGCGGCCCGGCGCCTCGCCGAGCCAGAACGGGATGGTCGGCGCCATGCCGTGCGCATCCTCGACCCGCACCAGGCCGCGCTCGACGCGGATGATGCGGTAGCTCTTGTTGCCGAGCTGGAAGATGTCTCCGGCCAGGCTCTCGACCGCAAAATCCTCGTTGACGGTGCCGATGACGTGATTGTCCGGCTCGAGATGCACCTGGTAGTCGGCGTTCTCCGGAATCGTGCCACCCGAGGTGAGCGCGGTAAGCCGCGCGCCGCGCCGGCCGCGCAGCATGTGGTTGACGGAATCGTAGTGGATCAATGCCCCGCGCCGGCCGCGCCGGGTGCTAAAACCCTCGGCCAGCATGGCGAGGACGGCGGAAAAATCCTTGCGGTCGAGCCCGCGATAGGGCCACGCGCGGCGGACGAGTGCATAAAGCTCGTTCTCGTCCCAATCGCGCGCCGCCACCTCGGCGACGATCTGCTGGGCGAGCACGTCGAGCGGCGCCTCGCGGATGGTCAGCCGATCGAGCTCGCCGCGGCCCACGCTCTCGATGAGCGCCGCGCATTCGACCAGGTCGTCGCGCGAGAGCGGAAACAGCCGCCCCTTCGGCGTTCCGGCGACCGCGTGGCCGGAGCGGCCGACCCGCTGGAGGAAGCGCGCGATCGCGTGCGGGGAGCCGAGCTGGCAGACGAGATCGACGTCGCCGATGTCGATGCCGAGCTCGAGCGAGGCGGTGGCGACCAGCGCCCTGAGCTTGCCATGCTTCAGCCGCTGCTCGGCATCGAGCCGCTGCTCCTTGGCCAGGCT
>DASVOY010000238.1:0-4878 GCA_036383115.1 Allostellaceae bacterium | reverse complement strand
GACGCCCTGCTTCATCGCCACGGCGCAGGTGCGATTGATGATGGCGTTCTCGTCGTAGGAAAGCTTCGTGCGGTCGGGCATGTCGGCCGCCCAGGCCACACCGCCCAGTACGAGGAAGGCCGCGATCGCTAGCATTTTATGCATCGCCGTCGTCTCCGAAGAGCATTGCCATAACACCGTCGCAGCATGCTCGCAGGTCGCGGTTGCCGAAAGCTTAAGCGGCGAGGCACGATGGTTAACCGACCTCCGGCGCCCTCAGTCGTCATCACCCTGGGTCGCCGCGCGGCGGAAGGCGTGGCCCGGATACGTCCCGAGGATCTTCACCTCGCGCGAAAAGAAGCGCAGCTCGTCGAGCGCGAGATGCAAGGGCCTGTCCTCGGGATGCCCCTCGACATCGGCGTAGAATTGCGTGGCGGTGAAGCGGCCGCCCAGCATGTAGCTCTCGAGCTTCGTCATGTTGACGCCGTTGGTGGCGAAGCCGCCCAGCGCCTTGTAGAGCGCCGCCGGCACGTTGCGCACACGGAAGACGAAGCTTGTGACGACGAGGCTGCCGTCACGCGGCGCGGGCCTCGGCTCGCGGGCCATGACGAGGAAGCGCGTCGTGTTGTGCGCGGCATCCTCGATGTTCTGTCTGAGCGAGACAAGACCATAGATCTCGCCGGCGAGCGCGGAGGCGATCGCCGCCTCGCTCTTGTCGCCGCGCTCGGCGATTTCGGCCGCGGCGCCCGCGGTGTCGGCGGCGACCACCGGCTTGAGGCCGAGCTCGCGGATCAGCGCGCGGCATTGCGAGAGCGCATGGATGTGGCTCTTTACCCGCTTCAAGCCCTTCAGCGTTGCGCCCTTTGGCGCGAGCAGATGGTGCTGCACCCGCTGGAAATGCTCGGCGATGATGTGAAGGCCGGAATCCGGCAGCAGATGATGGATGTCGGCGACGCGGCCCGCGACCGAGTTCTCGACCGGCAGCATGGCCAAGCCGGCACGGCCGTCGCGCACCGTGGCGATCACCTCCTCGAAGCTGTCGCAAGGCAGGGTCGTAAGCGCGGGGAAGACCTCGCGGCAGGCGAGATCGGAATAGGCGCCGGGCGCACCTTGGAAGGCGATGAGACGCGACGGGTCTTGGGAAGACGTCATGAGCGACCGTTGGCGGCGCCCGGTGCGAGAAGCTCGCGGGCGCGGGCAAGGTCGGCCGGAGTATTGACCTCGAAGGGAACGGTGTCAACGAGCGCCACATCGATGCGCATGCCGGCGGCGAGCGCGCGCAGCTGCTCCAGGCTCTCGCGCTTCTCGAGGACCGACGGCGGCAGCGCCACGAAGCGCTCGAGCGCGGCGCGGCGGTAGGCGTAGAGTCCGATGTGATGGTAATGCTCGCCCGCGCCATGCGGCACGGGCAGGCGGCTGAAATAGAGAGCGCGCGCCACGCGCTGCCCCGACGCAAAGCCCGCCGCTGCCTTGACGGTGTTGGGATCGTCGCGCAGAGCGGCGTCGCGGATCGGCGCGGCGAGCGTGGCGATGTCGACGGCGGCGTCGGACAGCGGCTCCAGCGCCGCGCGGATGGCGCCAGGGTCGATCACCGGCAGATCGCCCTGGAGATTGACCACGATGTCGTGGCACCGCCCGGGGTCCAGGCTCGCCACCGCTTCATGGATGCGATCCGAGCCCGAGGGATGATCGGGCCGCGTCAGCACCGCGCGCCCGCCCGCAGCCTCCACCGCCTCCTTGATCTCGCGCTCGGCGCACGCGACCACCACCGGGCCGATCGACGCCGCCTCGGCGCGGCGCAGCACGTGGACGATCATCGGCACGCCATTGATGTCGGCGAGCGGCTTGCCCGGCAGGCGACTCGCGGCGAGCCGCGCCGGGATGATGACGATCGGGCGGAAGGACGGCGAAACGGCAGTCACGGCATCCCCTGGCAAAGTGCGGTGCGGTCAATCGGCCGGAATTGCGGCGTTATGCCGCATGAACTCCGGGTCGGCCTGCGCGGCGGTCGCGCTATTGTCCCGCCGCTTCAACCATATTTCGTTTGAGTTGTCAGCGAAAATTGGCTTTTCTCCCCGCGCGAAAGCGGCGCCGCTGCGGCCGAAACCTGCCCGAGGATGGATGAATGTCCTTTGAGATGAACAAGATCGCCGGGGCGGTCCTCGCCGCCATGATCCTGGCGATGGTGTCCGGCATCATTGCCAACATTCTCGTGCATCCGAGGCCGCTGGAGAAGCCGGTCTATGTCGTCGCCGGCGCCGAACCGGCGCAGAAGCCGGCCGCAGGCGGGCAGCAAGCCGGCCCCGAGCCGATCGAGCCGCTGCTCGCCAGCGCCAATGCCGATGCAGGCAAGGCCGCTACCAAGCCTTGCGCCGCCTGCCACACCTTCGAGAAGGGCGGGCCGAACCGCATCGGGCCCAACCTCTACAACCTCATCGACGAGCCGATCGCCGAGGACCGCAACGGCTATCAATTCTCCCCGGCGCTCTCGGCGCATAAGGGCGAGAAGTGGACCGTCGACAACCTCAACAAGTGGCTGTCGAATCCGAAAGCCTTCGCCCCCGGCACCAAGATGACCTATGCCGGCATGCCCAAGGCCAAGGAGCGCGCCGATGTGGTCGCCTACCTCAACTCGCTGAGCGACAATCCGAAGCCGCTGACGGCGAACAAGTGACCTCGGGCCCGGGGGCGGCATGACGGAAAGAGTCACGCCCTCCCAGCTCGCACTCGCCGAGGCCCTCGCCGATGCCGCCGGCGCCGTGATCCGCGGCTATTTCCGCCAGAAGATCGCGGTCGACGACAAGAGCGACCTGACGCCGGTCACCATCGCCGACCGCGAGGCCGAGGCGGCGATGCGCGGGATCATCGCCGAGCGCTTCCCCGAGCACGGCATCATCGGCGAGGAGCATGGCCGCGCGCGGCCCGACGCCGATCATGTCTGGGTGCTCGACCCGATTGACGGCACCAAGTCGTTCATCAGCGGCATCCCGCTCTTCGGCACGCTCATCGCGCTCGTCCATCGCGGCCGACCGGTGCTGGGTGTCATCGACCAGCCGATCCTGCGCGAGCGCTGGCTCGGCGCCGCCGGCCGCGCCACCACGCTCAACGGCGCGCCGGTGCGCACGCGGCCCTGCGCCTCGCTCGGTGCCGCGACGCTTTTTTCCACCGCGCCGGAGATCATGTTCAAGGGCGCCGATGCCCAAGGCTTCGCGCAGCTCAGAGGCGCGGTGAAGCTCGCCCGCAACGGCGCCGATTGCTATGCCTATGCGCAGCTGGCGAGCGGCTTCATCGACCTCGTCGTCGAGGCCGGCCTCAAGCCCTATGACTATTGCGCACTGGTGCCGGTGATCGAGGGCGCCGGCGGCGTCATCACCGACTGGCAGGGCCGCGCGCTCGACCTCGGCTCCGACGGGCGCGTCATCGCGGCGGGCGACCCAACGCTCGCATCGCTGGCGCGGGCCAAGCTGAACGGCGGTTGAATAAGTCCGGATCCGGATCGTGCTGCCGAGGCGGCCCGTTTCCTCTAGAGTGCCGGCCCATGACCTCAAGAGAAAATGCCCGCCGAGGATTAGCCATGCGTGCCGCCGCCTTCGCGCTCACGTCGCTGTTCGCCGTGAGCCTTGTCCCTCCTGGCCATGCCGCCGATGCTATCACCAAGGGTCACGCACTGTCGCTGTTCGGCGACATCAAGTACGGCGCCGATTTCAGCCATTTCGACTACGTCAATCCCGACGCGCCCAAGGGCGGCACGGCGCGGTATTCGGCAATCGGCACCTTCGATAACCTCAACCCGTTCATTCTCAAAGGAAATGCTGCCGCGGGCCTCGACTCCGTGTTTGACACGCTGATGACGCCCTCCGGCGATGAGCCGGCCTCCGAATATGGGCTCGTGGCCGAGAGCGTGGAGATCCCGGCCGACCGGACTTGGGTGCAGTACAATCTGCGGAAGGAGGCGCGTTTCCAAGACGGCACGCCGATCACGCCCGAAGACGTCATATGGACCTTCGATACGCTGAAGGCGAAAGGCCATCCGCGCTTCCGGCTTTACTACGCCGATGTGCTCAAGGCGGAGAAGACGGGCGAGCGGAGCGTCAGATTCAGCTTCCGCGACGGCAGCAACCGGGAGCTGGCCCAGATCGTGGGCGAGATGCCGGTGCTGTCCAAGAAATATTGGGAAGGCCGCGACTTCGAAAAGACGACGCTCGAGATGCCGCTCGGCAGCGGCCCCTACAAGATCGACTCTTTCGACACCGGCCGTTCCATCACCTACCGGCGCGTGGCCGACTACTGGGGCAAGGATCTGCCGGTCAATCGCGGGCGCAACAATGTCGACGTGATCCGCTACGATTACTATCGCGACCAGACCGTCGCGCTCGAGGCGTTCAAGGCCGGGCAGTACGATATCCGCGTCGAGAACGTCGCGAAGAATTGGGCGACTGGCTATGACAGCCCGGCTCTCAGGGACGGCCTCTTCAAGAAGGACGACATCCCGAACAAGGTGCCGACGGGGATGCAAGGCTTCGGCTACAACACACGGCGGCCGCTGTTTCAGGACCGGCGTGTCCGCCAGGCGCTCGGCTATTTCTTCGATTTCGAATGGACCAACAAGAATCTCTTCTATAACGCCTACACGCGCACCGCGAGCTATTTCTCGAATTCGGACCTGGCGTCATCGGGGCTGCCGAGCGCCGACGAGCTCAAGCTTCTGGAGAAATACAAAGGCGACATCCCCGACGAGGTATTCACCGCCGCCTATCAGCCGCCGAAGACGGACGGTTCCGGCAATATCCGCGACAACATGCGCCAGGCGCTCCGGCTTCTGAAGGAAGCGGGCTGGTCGATCAAGAACGAGAAGCTCGTCAACGACAAGACGGGGCAGCCCTTCGAATTCGAATTCCT
>DASVOY010000237.1:0-2299 GCA_036383115.1 Allostellaceae bacterium | reverse complement strand
CGCGTCGTGCTCGGGCCCGCGCACGATGGCGATGACGTCGCCGCTTCCGTCGGTGGCGCCGAACAGCACGACATTGGTGCCGGTGAAGCCGGTGGTGATGGCGATGAAATGGCTGGTGAGGTCGGCGATGAGCGGCTCGGCCGCGCGCGCCGGCCCGGCCGTGCCCGCCAGGAGTGCCAGCGCGAGGATCGACCGGCCGCGCCTCATGCGCCGACGATGTCCAGCGAATAGAGATCGGGCGGCGCCACGGTGAGGTCGAAGAGGAGCTTCGCCGCGACGGCGAGGACGATGAGCGCCAGGAGTGCGCGCAGCTGCTCGCCGCGCAGGCGCTGGCCGAAGCGCGTGCCCATCTGCGCGCCGACGACGCCGCCCACCAGCAGCACCAGCGCCAGAACCACGTCGACCGTGCCGTTCTCCACCGCCTGAAGGATCGTCACGCTGGCGGCAACGAAGATGATCTGGAACAGCGAGGTGCCCGGCACCACCGAGGTCGGCATGCCCAGGATGTAGATCATCGCCGGGACCATGACGAAGCCGCCGCCCACGCCCATGATCGCCGAGAGCACGCCGACGGCAAAGCCCAGCGCCAGCGGCAGGAGCGCGCTGATATAGAGCTTCGAGCGGCGGAAGCGCATCTTGAGCGGCAGACCGTGCAGCCAGATGTGCTGGTGCAGCTTGCGCCGCGCCCCGCCAGGCCGCCTCAGGCGCAGCATGGCGCGCGTGCTCTCCGTCAGCATCAGCGCGCCGAGCGTGCCGAGGAGCAGCGCGTAGGAGAGGCTGACCGCCAGATCGACCTGGCCGAGCCGGCGCAGCAGCGCGAAGAACCACACGCCCACGGCCGAGCCGACCAGGCCGCCCGCGAGCAGCACCATGCCCATCTGCAAATCGACATTGCCGCGCCGCCAATGCGCGAGCGCGCCCGAGACCGAGGCGCCGACGAGCTGGTTGGCGGAGGAGGCGACGGCCACCGCATGCGGCACGCCGATGAAGATGAGGAACGGCGTTAGCAGGAAGCCGCCGCCGACACCGAAGACGCCCGAGAGGAATCCCACCGCCCCGCCAAGGATCAGCAGGACGAAGACGTCCAGCGACATCGCGGCGATTGGCAGGTAAATGTCCATTGGCGGGACGGAATTCTTCTTGGCGGCCGGATCACCGCGGGTGATGCGGCCACCTTACAACCGCGCCCGGCCCCGGCAAAGCGCTTTTGCCGGCCGTCCTGGCGCCGCTAGGGTGGGACATCCGCAAGGGGAGAAAACAATCATGACCAACCCGTATGACTTCTCCGGCAAGGCAGTGTTCGTCGCCGGCGGCTCAAGCGGCATCAATCTCGGCATCGCCGACGCCTTCGCCGCGGCGGGAGCGAATGTCGCCATCGCCAGCCGCTCGGCGGAGCGGGTCGAGCGCGCCTGCGACAGCCTGAGGCGGCGCGGCGGCAGGGTGCTGGGCAAGAGCGCCGATGTGCGCGATTACGCCGCGATCTCGGCCGCGCTGGCATCTGCCTTCGAGGCCTTCGGCGAGATCGACGTGCTGGTCTCGGGCGCCGCCGGCAATTTCCCGGCGCTCGCGCTCGGCATGTCGGCCAACGCCTTCAAGGCGGTGGTCGACATCGACCTGCTCGGCACCTTCAACGTGCTGCGCGCCGCGCACCAGCATCTGAGGAAGCCCGGCGCCGCCATCATCAACATCTCCGCGCCGCAATCCTATAATCCCATGCCGCTCCAGGTGCATGCCTGCGCCGCCAAGGCCGGCGTCGATCAGGTGACGCGCGTGCTGGCGAGGGAATGGGGCGGCGACGGCATCCGCGTCAATTCGATCGCGCCCGGCCCGATCGAAGGCACCGAGGGCTTCCAGCGCCTCAGCACGCCCGAGGCGCGCCAGGCGATGGTGAAGCGCCTGCCGCTCCGCCGCTTCGGCACGCTCGACGACGTGGCGCAGCTCGCGCTGTTCCTAGCCTCGCCGCGCGCCAGCTACATCACCGGCGCGCTCATCCCGGTCGATGGCGGCTGGTCGCTCTGGGGCGGCGGCGGCAGCTCGACCGCGATGGCGATGGAGATGGGCGCGGCGCGGTCGGCTTAGGCGACGCCGCTTCGAACTGTCGAGCGCATCGCCGCGTTTACACCCGCCCAGAAGGCCAGGATGCGGGGTCCTCGCCGAGTGACTACGCTACGGCGCCAGCCCAAGGTCGACAGGGGAGAACGCGATGCGCTCGGGACCGCTGCGCGTGCTATTGCAGACCACCATTCCGCCAATCAAGGATGACTGGCATATCGGCCGCTTCCGATTGCTCGCGGAGCAT
>DASVOY010000236.1:0-2906 GCA_036383115.1 Allostellaceae bacterium | reverse complement strand
CGAGCGCCGCACCGCCACGCCCGCGGCCGATGACCGCCTGAGCCGGAACAGAGGAGCAGCCCGATGAGCCCGCGCGAAGCGCCGATGGCGGAGCAGCCGGCGCGGCCGCGGCCCGGCCCCGAGGCGGTGCAAAGCCCCCGTCCGCCGAGTGCCGAACCGCGGATGCCGCGGCGGCGGCGGCCGCTCATGCTGCTGCTTGCCGGCATCGTGCTCGCGGTCATCATCGGCGGCGTGGTGTGGTGGCTCGACGCGCGGCGCTACGAATCGACCGACGACGCCTTCATCGACGTCCATATGGTGCGTGTCGCATCGCAGGCGGCCGGGCGCGTGATGCGGATCCAGGTCGACGACAATCAGGAGGTGAAAGCCGGCCAGCTGCTGCTCGAGATCGACCCTGTCGACTACCAGGCGCGGCTCGACCAGGCGCTCGCCAACCAGGCCACGGCGGCGGCCAGCCTCGCGCAAGCCAAGGCGCAGCAGACGGTGGTCCAGGCCAATGCGGATCAAGCGCGCGCCGAGGTCGGCGTCGCCGAGGCCAATGCCATCAACGCGGCAACCCAGCTCAAGCGCGACCAGCCGCTCGCCGAGCGGCAGTTCGTCTCGCGCCAGCAGCTCGACAACGACGTCGCCAATGCCCGCAGCACGGCGGCGAACCTGCTGGCGACGCAAAAGAAGCTGGCCGCGACGGAAGCGCAGCTGGCGGTGGCGGCGAGCCAGATCGACGCAGCCGAAGCGAGCCTCAAAAGCGCCGGGGCACAGGTCGAGCAGGCGCGGCTCAACCTCTCCTACACCAAGCTCGCCGCGGCAGAAGCCGGCCGCGTCGCCAAACGGAACGTCGCCGTCGGTGACTACGTGCAGGTCGGACAGAACCTGATGGCGGTGGTGCCGCTCCAGGTCTGGGTCACCGCCAATTTCAAGGAGACGCAGCTCGACCTCATGCGCGCGGGACAGCCGGTCGAGATCCGCATCGACGCTTGTCCCGACAAGACCTTGCGCGGGCATGTCGACAGCTTCCAACCCGGCAGCGGCGCGGCCTTCACCCTGCTGCCGCCGGAGAACGCCACCGGGAATTTCGTCAAGGTGGTGCAGCGCGTGCCGGTCAAGATCGTCTTCGACGATCCGCCTGGTCCGAGCTGCCAGCTCGGGCCCGGCATGTCGGCAGTGCCGAGCGTCAAGGTGCGGTGATGCCGGTTGCACCCGTGGCGTTGCAGCCCGCCAGCGGGATCGGCAGCAGATGGCGGACATAACGGTAGCCCCGGCCGCGCCAAGCGCGCCCGCCGCGAGCCCGTGGCTGGTCGCGCCGACCGTGGGTCTCGCCGCCTTCATGGAGGTGCTCGACATCTCCATCGCCAATGTCGCCCTTCAGCACATCGCCGGCGCCCTGTCGGCGACGCCGGACGAGGCGACCTGGGTGCTGACCTCCTATCTCGTCACCAACGCCATCATCCTGCCGATGAGCGGCTGGCTCTCCGCGACCATCGGGCGCAAGCGCTACTTCCTCGGCTGCATCATCGGCTTCAGCATCACCTCGCTGCTGTGCGGCCTCGCGCCGAGCCTGTGGGTTCTCATCGCGGCGCGCGGTCTCCAGGGCATCACCGGCGGCGGGCTCCAGCCGGTGGCGCAGGCGATCCTGGCCGATGCGTTCCCGCCACAGAAGCGCGGCCAGGCCTTCGCCGCCTACGGCATCGCCGTGGTCTTCGCGCCGGCGATCGGGCCGACCTTGGGCGGTTGGATCACCGACAATTTCGACTGGCGCTGGGTCTTCCTGGTCAATGTTCCCGTCGGCGTGTTCCTGACGCTGCTGGCGACGCGCGTCCTTGCCGACTCGCCCGCCGAGATGGCGCGGCGCAAGGCGCGGCTCGCGGGCGGAATCAGCCTCGATTATGCCGGCTTCGCCCTCTTGACCATCGGCATGGGTGCGCTGCAGGTCGTGCTCGACAAGGGCCAGGAGGACGACTGGTTCTCCTCGTCCTTCATCGCCGGCCTCGCCATCACCGCGGTGGCGGCGCTCGCCGGCTTCGTCGTCTGGGAGCTGCGCCGCGCCGATCCGATCGTCGATCTGCGCCTGCTCAGGAGCCCGAACTTCGCCGTCGGCAGCGTGCTGATGTTCATGCTGGGCTTCATCCTGCTCGGCAGCACCGTGCTGCTGCCGCTGATGGTGCAGACGCTCTTCGGCTACACCGCGACCGATGCCGGCATGGTGCTCTCGCCGGGCGGGTTCGCCATCATGCTGCTCATGCCGGTGGTCGGCAATCTCGTCGCCAGGGTCGATCCGCGCTGGCTCATCGTCTGCGGTCTCGTCGTGACGTCGCTGGCGCTCTTCCACATGACGAACTTCGACCTCAACATCGACTACCGCGCCATCGCCTGGGCGCGCGTCTTCCAGTCCATGGGGCTGGCGTTTCTCTTCATTCCCATCAACACCGTCGCGTTCCTGGGGGTGCCGCCAGAGAGGAGCGGCAACGCCTCGGCCATCATCAACATGATGCGCAATATCGGCGGCGGCTTCGGCATCGCGCTTGCGACCACGCTGGTGGCGCGCCGCGCGCAATATCACCAGAGCGTGCTCGTCGAGCATGTCACGCCCTTCAACGGCCAGTACGACGCGACCATCCAGCGCATGCAGCAGGCTTTTCTTTCTTCCTCGGCCAATGCCGGCGACGCGCTGCAGAAGGCACAGGCGCTGCTTTATGCGACGGTGCAGAAGCAGGCGGCGATGCTGTCCTACATCGACAGCTTCTGGGCGCTGGGGGTGCTCGCGTCGGTGCTGGTGCCGCTCGTCCTCGTGATGCGCCGGCCGCGGCCCGACGCCGCCCCGCCGCCAGCGCATTGAGCGCGGCGCGCCGACTTGCGATACTGCTGACCCATGCGCCGACTGCCCTACCTGGTCCCCATCGCCCTCTTCC
>DASVOY010000235.1:0-9754 GCA_036383115.1 Allostellaceae bacterium | reverse complement strand
CCCTCGTCGCCTGCGCGGCGCTGGCATCAAAAGACGGCATCCGTTTTGCCGTGGGCGGCGTGGCGCCGCGGCCGATGGCGCGCGACTGGCCGGCGGGGTTCGACGGCGCCGCGCTCGACGACGCGCTCAACGATTTCGCCTGGGAGCTCGGCGCCATCGACGATGCCCACGCGTCGGCGCGCTATCGGCGCGGGCTCGTGCGCCGCATCGGCCGCGCGGTGATCGAGGAGGCAAGACAATGCCGACCTTAAAAGGTGGCGTCCCCCACCGCGTGGCACTCACCCTCAATGGCAGGCCCGCGAGCGGCTGGGCCGAGCCGCGCATGCTGATGAGCGACTTCCTGCGCCAGGCGCTGGGCGCCACCGGCACGCATGTCGGCTGCGAGCACGGCGTCTGCGGCGCGTGCACGGTCAAGGTCGACGGCCTCGCCATGCGCTCCTGCCTGATGCTCGCAGTGCAGGCGGAAGGGCGCGCCGTTGACACCGTCGAGGGTCTCGGCAGCGGCGACCGCCTCTCCGTGCTGCAGGAGGCGTTCCGCCGTCACCATGCGCTCCAATGCGGCTTCTGCACGGCGGGCATCCTGATGTCGCTCGACGACTATCTCGGCCGTCATCCCGATCCGACGGAAGAAGACATCCGGGTTTTACTCAGCGGCCATCTCTGCCGCTGCACGGGATATACCGGCATCGTGCGCGCGGCGCTCGACGCCGCCGCGAGGCTCAGGGAGGAGAAAGCCCTTGCTTGATCTCGGACGAAGCCTCATCGCCGTCGCCGAGCGCAGCGGGCGCGCCACGGCGATCGTCGACGGCAGCCTGCGCCTGACCTATGCCGAGTGGCTCGACCGCGTCCTGCGCGTGGTGAGCGGCTTGCGCGCGCTCGACCTTCAAAAGGGCGATCATGTCGTCTCGCTGCTGCAGAACCGGTGGGAGGCGGCGACGCTGCATTGGGCCTGCCAGCTCGCCGGGTTGATCATGACGCCGCTCAACTGGCGGGCCAAAGCCGACGAGGTCGATTATTGCGCCGAGGATTCCGGCGCGAGGATCGTCTTCTTCCAGGATGTCTCCGCCGAGGCGGTGGTGGCGTCATCAAAGACGGGTGCGTTGCCTTGCATTGCCGTTGGCGGTAGCGGCGGCGGCAGCGGCATGTTCGAGAATCTGCTCGCGGCGGCGCCGGCTCCGGCGATCCCGGCGGCGTGCGCGGACGATATCTCGCTCATGCTCTACACCTCCGGCACCACCGGAAAGCCCAAGGGCGTGCCCCGCCGCCACCGGCAGGAGCGCGCCGCCGCGGTGGCGCATGTCGCGCAGAACCTCTACGCGCGCGGCGAGCGCACGCTCGGCGTCATGCCGCTCTATCACACCATGGGCGTCCGCTCGCTCCTGGCGATGGCGTTGATCGAGGGGGCCTTCGTGTGCCTGCCGCGCTTCGACGTGGCCGGCGCTCTCGACCTCATCGAGCGCGAGCGCATCACCAACCTTTATCTCGTGCCGACGCTCTACCACGACCTCGTCGCCCATGAGCGCTTCGCCCGGGCCGACACCTCGTCCGTGCGCAAGATCGGCTTTGCCGGCGCGGCGATGCCGGACGGGCTCCTCAAGCGCGTGGCTGCGGCGTTCAAGCCGGACCTCTTCGTCAACCACTACGGCTCCTCCGAAATCTACACTTTTACCATCGACCAGGACGCGACGCGCAAAGCCGGCTCCGCCGGGCGAGCCGGGATCAACCAGCGCATCCGCGTCGTGCGGCTCGACGCCAAAAGCGCCGACGACATCGCCGCGCCGGGCCAGGAAGGGGAGATCATCGCCGACCTCGCCAGCGACGAGGCGTTCGAGGGCTATTGGCGCCGGCCGGACGCCGACGCCAAGGCGATCCGCGACGGCTGGTACTTCACCGGCGACACCGGCTACATCGATGACGAGGGCGACCTCTTCGTCACCGGACGGGTCGACGACATGATCGTCTCCGGCGGCGAGAACGTTTCCCCGGGCGAGATCGAGAGCGTGCTGTCGCTCCATCCCGCGATCTCCGAAGTCGCCGTGGCGGGCGTGCCGGACGAGCGCTGGGGCAAGCGCATCGTCGCCTTCATCAAATGCACAGCACCGACAGAGCGCCAGGCGCTCGACGAATGGTGTCGGCACTCGAGCCTCGCCAATTTCAAGCGCCCCCGCGACTACGTCTTCGTCCGCGAGATCCCGAAATCGCCGGTCGGCAAGATCCTGCGCCGCAAGCTCGTCGCCGGCGAGTTCGAGATCGACACATCCTTCACCGCTCCCTCTACAGGAAACGCCGCATGAGCCAGAATCCCTACGCCATCGCACCGTCCATCCCGAGCAAGCCCGACGGCTTCCGCGTCGAGATCGACGCCGCGCGCGAGCGCGCCGACATCGTCCTCGACCGCCCGCCGCTCAACATCATTTCGATGCCCGAGCGCGACCAGCTTCGCGTCACCTTCGAGGCGCTCGATGCCGACGACCGCGTTCGCGTCATCGTGCTGCGCGCGGTGGGCGAGCATTTCTCGAGCGGCGGCGACATCAAGGGCTTCCTTGAAGCCTCGCCCGAGCATGTCTCGAAGCTCGCCTGGAACATCGCCGCGCCGGCGCGCTGCACGAAGCCGGTGATCGTCGCCAACCGCGGCTATTGCTTCGGCGTGGGCTTCGAGATCTCGCTTGCCTGCGATTTCCGCCTGGCGTCGGAGACCTGCCTCTACGCGCTGCCCGAGCAGCGGCTCGGCCAGATCCCCGGCTCCGGCGGATCGGCGCGTCTCCAGAAGATGGTCGGCATCACCCGCACCAAGGACATCGTCATGCGCTCGCGCCGCATCCCGGGCAAGCAGGCCTATGAGTGGGGCGTCGCCACCGAATGCGTGCCCGACGCCAAGCTCGAAACCGCAACCGACGCGCTCGTCGAGGAGCTGCGCGGCTTCTCGCCTTTGGCGCAGCGCACGGCGAAGAAGCTCCTCAACGACACCGAGGATGCGACGCTCACCCTCGCCATCGAGCTCGAAGGCCACGGCTACAGCCGCCTGCGCACCTCCGACGATTTCCGCGAAGGCGTCGAAGCCTTCCACAGCAAGCGCAAGGCGAATTTCCGGGGATCGTGAGCTGCCACGACTGCATGAGCACCATGCGTCCTTCGAGACGCGCCCTACGGGCGCTCCTCAGGATGAGCAGGAAACGAGGGTCGCCTCATTGGTCGATGCCATAAAGATAAGCGCCTCATCCTGAGGAGCCCGCGAAGCGGGCGTCTCGAAGGACGCACAGCGCTCATGCAGTGGAGGCGGCTCACTCCTCCGCCGGCGGGTTGCTCGCATCCAAAGCGGTCGCGGCTTGCACCAGATCAGCCGCCATCACCTCGGCGAGCTTGGTGGCGGCGGGGCTCAGAGGGCGGCGCGGGTGATGGATCCAGGCGAGCTTGCGCACCATGCGCGGCGCAACGATGCGATGCGCGCGCAGCGACCCGTCGACGATGCCCCGGAACACGCCGATCGCCGGCAGCACCGTCACCCAGTCGGTCTTGCGCACAAGATCGGCGATCGAGTGAATCGCGTCGACTTCCAATCGAGGCGCGAGCGCGACGCCTTCGTTCTCGGCGTGGAAATCGATGACCCCGCGGAGCCCATGCCGCTTCGACGGGATGACGAGCTTCAGCCGCGGCAGGTCGCGGAAGGTGACCGGCGACGGCACCGCGAGCGCCGTCTGCGCGCCCGTCACCAGCACCAGCTCCTCCTCGAGGATGTGCTCGACGGCAAGCGCGATCGGCTTGCGCGGGACGTTGACGACGGCCATGTCGAGCTGGCCGCTCGTCACCCAGTCGATGAAGGTCGCGGTGTAGCCCTCGGCGACGTTGATCTCGACATCGGAATAATGCGCGGCGAAATGGGCGAGCGAGTCCGAGAGGATGCTATGCGTCACCGACGTGAGCAGCCCGACCGAGACCCGACCGGAAATGCTGCCGCTAAGATTGGTCATCTGCTGGCGGGCATTGGCCATGTCGCGCAGCACCGGCAGGAACAACCGGTACATGGTCCGCCCCGCCTCGGTCGGCAGCATGCCGTGCGAGCTGCGCTCGAACAGCTTCTCGCCGAACTCGCTCTCGAGCTTGGCGATCTGCATGCTGAGCGCCGGCTGCACCACGTTGAGCCGCCGCGCCGCGCGGGTGACGTTGCCCTCCTCGTAGAGGCAGACGAAGTATTCCAGCTGCCGCAGATCCATGGCCGCGCGCCCAGGGCCTCGATGCCCGCGGATTGTGGCGCAGGGCGGGAGACTTGGCAATCAGTTCAGCTGATCCGTCTTCGCGATGCAATCACTGGCAGTGATCGTCGGGGGTGGGCTGAACTCAGCGGATGCCGGCGCCGAGATGGGGCGCGTGAACGAGATAAAGCGCAACGCCGAGCATGAGGACCAGCGCCGCGCCGATCAACGCAAGGCTGTCGCCTTGGGCGATGATGGAAGCTTCGTCACGCGCCAGGCGGCCGATCGTCGCCAGCGCCGCGCGCTGCGACTGCGCCGGGTCGGCAACGCCGCTGCGGAGAAAATAAGCCGCCAGCCGCGCGACCCACATCCGGGCGACGTCGATGAGCGCCTCGAGTGAAGTGGGGTATAGCCGCGAGGTCTGCATGATCTCCTCCCAGGCGGGCCTGCCGGCGCCCAAGGGGCGCCGGCTCACTCGGCCCGCATTACCAGTCGGTCCCGCTGCCGGGGTGGAAGATCTGGTTGGCGAGCGCGTCCTGCGCGCCGCCCGCGCCGACCACGTCGCGCTTGCCGGCGAGGGCGATGGAAGCGACCTTGCCGGTGTAGCTCTCGACCGAGGGCGCCAGCTGCGAGGAGCGCGAAGCGCCGAAGGCGTCGTTCTGGCCGACCTTGAAGGCCTCGTCGAGCGCCCGCGTCTGCGCGACGCTGAGCGACGCACTCGGGTGCGACGCCGCGGCCTGGCGGATCACGGTCTCGTGACCTGTGCCGTATTCGTCGTCGGCATAGGCGACGCCGGCGAGGGGAAGCGCGAAGGCCATCGACAGAGCGGCGACCCGCGCCAGATTGGTGATGCGAAGCGTGCTGGACATGATCGGTACTCCCTCCTGGGTTCGGAGGCGAGGCCGTGATGACCGCGCTCTCCATGGCCCGGAAGATGCGCCTTCAGCCCCGACAAGATAATCCGCGGAGTTTGCAACGCACCATTCACTCGCAGTGAATGATGCGGCGCTCGATTTGACCTCGGAGGTCATCGCTTCTTCGAATCGGTCACCGGCTCGTCGACGCCGCGCCAGCGCGCGTGACCGGCGACGCGAAGCGTCCCGGCATGCTATGTCATCGTCCGGACGATCGCCTCCTCGACCCTAGACGGAGCCGCCTCCATGCCGACGCTCAAAATCGGGACACGGACCTTCGAAGCCAGCAACGCGCGCGTGGTGCGCCAGGCGGAACGCATGTTCAAGCTCTCTCCCGAGCGCCGCGCGCATCGGCTGGAAAAGGCAAAGACCGACCTGGCGAGCGCCGGGAGCAAGAAGGGCGACGACCTCGCCAGACTGCCCGCCACGAAACGCGCCGTGGCCGTCATCCTGAGCCAAGGGATCAGCGAGATCTGAGCAGTCCCAGGCGCGAGCGCCGGCTGCGGCGCATGCCGGCGAGGCGGTCAGCCGATCATCCGGGGATGCCGTAATTGCGCGCGAGATAGTCGATGATGGTCTTTGCATCGGGCGGCTCGATCGGCGCGCCAAAGGCGTTGATCATCTTCGTCACCTCCGCCTCCCAGACCTTCGCGGTCATGAACGGCGAATTGGTGCGGATGTAGTCGAGGCTGTGGCAGGAGCCGCAATTGGTCTCGACGACCTCGTGCCCCGGCGCATCCTTGAGCGGCACCATGCGTTCTTCCGCATGGGCCGTCGCCACAACGGCCGTCACGCCGGCGGCGCAAGCGGCAATCATCAGGTTTCGCAGCATGGCGCTCCCCTCAAGCGACGGTGACGTGCAGCGGGCGCATCACGTTGTTGTGGTAGCCCGCGGGATTGAAGATGAGCGTCTCGGCCTGAGTCTGGCCGATGGCGTTGCTCGCCTTCGCCATGATCCGGTAGCTGCCGGGCTTCGCCGGCGCGAAGCGGAAGCTCCACGGGCGGAAGGCGAAGCGCCCGTAATCCTTGCCGAGGTGGGCCTCGCGCCAGGTCTCTCCGCCATCGCTCGACACCTCGACGCGGCGGATGCCGTAGCCGCCATCCCAGGCGACGCCCTGGACCTCGACGGACTGTCCCGCGCGCATCTTATGCCCGTCGGCGGGCGCGGCGATGATCGAGTTGACCACCATCTCGGTGATCGGCTCGTTGGCGTCGGTGACCTGGGTCTGGAAGTGCTGCGCCACCGGGAACTTGCCGGTGGGGATGCGATAGGCGCTCTTGACCCAGAATCCGTCGAAAGGCTTGGTCGCGGCGGTGATGCTGACGAGGTGCTTCATCCAATAGGTCGCCGTCCATCCCGGTACGATGAGCCGCGCCGGGAAGCCGTTGAAATGCGGCAGCTTCTGGCCGTTCATCTCGAAGGCGATGATGGTGTTCTCGTCGAGCGCCTTCCACAGCGGGATGCTCTTGACGAAATCCGGCGTCTTGTCGATGACCGGACCGTCGGCGCCGTCCAGCACGATCTCGATCGCCTCCTTGCGCAAGCCGGCTTTGGCGAGCACGTCCTTGAGCCGCACGCCCTTCCACACCGCGTTGCCCATGGCGCCGACGCCCCATTGCACGCCCGGAACATGCGGCTCGGAGAGGCCGCGGCGGTTGCCCGAGCACTGGCACACCGCGGCGATCTCCACCTGCTCGAAGCCGCTCTGCAGATCCCGCATGCCAAACTCGAGCGCGCCCGTGGCGCCATCGCCGCCGACCCGGAGCGTCCACGCATTGACGTCGATCGCCTCGGGGATGTCGGCGAGGTGATAGCGGACGAAGAAAGCGTCGTTCGGCGTGATCGCCGAGGCGAAATATGAGGCGGGCGTCTCGTAATTCGGCGGCCGGAAGCTGAGCTTGATGAGCGGCTTCTTGCCGGGCAGCGCCTCGAGGGTCGCCGTGTCGTAGACGCCCGGCGGCAAGCCGGAGACCAGCGGTGCTTTCCCCGCCGCGGCCGCCGCGCGTGCGAGCAGGCCGGATGCGCCCAAGGCCGCCGTACTCCCCATCCCCCGCAAAATTTGCCTGCGATCCACCGCCATGTCGTTCCCTTCCCGTCGCGTCGCCGCCCTTAACCGGCGGTCTCATTGACTGTAGCGTGCCGCCAACGGATTGACATCCACCTGATCGAAGTGCGGCGTGATAAGATCGGGCGACCGGAACTGCAGGCCACCGATGACCGGCGCCGCGACCACGCCGCCGCAAGCTGCCGAGCAGGGTGCGGGCGGCTATGACCTCCGGCTACCCACCCCGTCCATTCTCGACGGGCTCGACGCCGACGCGCGCGTCGCGCTCGAAGGCGAGGTGGAATGGCTTTGCCTCCCGGGCGGGCAGATCCTCTTCGCCGCGGGCGATCCGCCGGATGCGCTCTATCTGGTGCTGGCCGGGGCGCTCGCCGTCATCGCCGGCAAGCCCGCCGAGCACGGCACGATGCTGGCGCAGATCCACGTCGGCGAGACGGTCGGCGAGATGGGCGTGCTGTCCGATCGGCCGCGTACGGCAACGGTGGTCGCCTTGCGCGACGCCTCGCTGCTGCGCATCGGCAAGCCCGCCTTCGAGAAACTGACCCGGCTGCATCCCGGCGCCATGCTCAGGCTGGTGGCCCAGCTCGTCGACTGGCTCGAGCAGACGACGCAGGGCACGCGCGCGCTCTTCGTGCCGAAGACGCTGGGGCTGATGCCGCTCGATGCGGAGGTGCCGGGCGCGGCGCTCGCCGAGCGGCTCGCGGCCTCCATCACGGCGATGGGGCTGAAGGTCCAGGTCCTCGACGAGACCGCGCTGCGCCGCACGGAGGAGTATTTCCATGCCGTCGAGAGCGCGCACGACCTGACCATCTATCGCGGCACGACGGGCAAGACGGCGTGGGGCCAGCTCTGCATCCGGCGCGCCGACCGGATGTTGCTGCTGGCGGCGGCCGGCCCGAGTCCGCGCGACGATCTGCCCACCCTCGCCGCCGGCCCGCGTTGGCCGTGGCGCCTTGCCGAGCTCGTGCTGCTCCAAGACGAGGGCGGCGCGCGGCGCCCAGCCGCGCCCTGGCTCGCGCGCTTGTCCGTGCAGGGCCATTACCATGTGCGCGCGCATAGCCAGGCCGACATCGCCCGGCTCGCCCGCTGCGTGACGGGTCGCGCGGTGGGGCTCGTGCTCTCGGGCGGCGGCGCCCGCGGCTTCGGCCATATCGGCGTGGTCAGGGCGCTGCGCGCCTCCGGCATACCGCTCGATCTGCTGGGCGGGACCAGCATCGGCGCCCTCATCGCGGCGGGTGCGGCGCTCGAATGGGACGACGCGGAGTTCGACGATCGCATGCGCCGCGCCTTCGTCGATTCGAACCCGCTGGATGACTATGCCTTGCCTTTGGTCGCTCTCACCAAGGGCCGCAAGGTCACGGCGCGGCTGCGCGAGCATTTCGGCGAGAGCCGCGTCGAGGATCTCTGGCGTCCCTATTTCTGCGTTGCCTCCAACCTGACGACGGGCGCGGTGGCGGTGCTGCGCCAGGGCGTGTTGTGGCGCGCGCTCAGGGCGAGCATCGCCATTCCCGGCCTGCTGCCGCCTGTGATCGAGAACGGCGCCGTGCTTTCGGACGGCGCCGTTCTCAACAACCTGCCGGCAGACATCATGGCGACGAGGCGCCGCGGTCCGGTGATCGGCGTCGACGTGACGCACTACCGGACCCTCGTGCGGCAGGAGGGCGGGCGGCGGCACTGGCTCTACCGGCTGCTGGTCGGCGGCGACGATCGGGGACCGGGCATCGCCACGATGCTGATGGCGGCCGCCAACCTCGGCAGCGACGCCCAGACACGGTTGAGCCGTGCGCATGTCGACGCGCTCCTCGAGCCTCCCCTCGAGGCGATCGGCATACGCGACTGGCGTGCCTACGACCAGGCGGTCGCGGCAGGCTATCGCCACGCCATGGAGCGCATGGGCGACGTCGAACGCGCGCTCCGGGCGGCGACGCAGCGCTGAAGGGGCCGACCCTCCGGCGCAAGTCGCTCGGCCCGGCGTCGATCCCGGCACACCACGAAGCCGCCATGTCATCGACGACATTCGCTGGCGCGCGACGTCATCGCCGCCCCGCGAAGAGCGCTTCCTTGAGACGCCAGTGACGCCGCGACATGCGGCTCGTGAACTCGATCACATTGTGAACTGGCTCACAGCCAAGCCGCTCGAAAATGGTCAATCCTCGCCTCGTCAGGCAGCGACAGGTGCTGCTGTTTTGTAGGAGTGTTGGTGAATGACTTCACTTACCCGCGCGTTGGCCATGGCGCTCGCGATCAGTGCATTCAGTCTCGGCGCCGCATACGCGGACGACGAATATGGCACGGGGCGTGAGTCCCTGGTCCGGCAGTCGGCCTCGAGCGGGCCGGGCGCGCCGCTCACCGATATGCAAACCAAAGCGGCGGCGGAGGAGTTCGGCTATCACGGCACGTACCCGGTTCCGGCAACGCCGTCGTGGAGCACGTCGCCTGTCCCGTCGCAATACGCGACCAGGTCCGTGGTTCCGCCGGCGGCGCCCGACATGGTCGGCAACGGTGGCGCGCAAGACGACATGGCCCGGGCCATCCACCATCCCGGCAGCGGCACGGACTGGTAGAATCTTCCAATAGCGAGCCGAGC
>DASVOY010000234.1:0-4942 GCA_036383115.1 Allostellaceae bacterium | reverse complement strand
CGACCGCGCCGCGGTGCGGCTCGCCGCGACGCGGCACGCGCTGCAACTGCTGCGCGGCGCCGCAGCGTAAGCGGCGTCTAGCCGCCGATGAGGCGCTTGGCCGCCTGCGCCGCGCTCTTGGCATAGGCCTTGTCGGCGTGGATCAGCATCAGCGACAGGCAGCCTTCCAGCAGCAGCATGATCTGACGGGCGCGCTCCTCGGCGCCCGCGATGCTGCGCGCCGCGAGCTCGCGGGCGAGCCAGCTTTCCACCGCGGTCTTGTGGCGCCGGGCGATCGCGCGAGCCGGATGGCCCGGCAGGTCCGCCAGTTCCATGACGATGCGGGTGAAGCCCGCGCCCTCCCATCGCGGCCGCGCCGCCCAATGCGCCAGATCCGAGAAGAGCATGTCGAGCAAGGCATCGACGTCTCCGGAGAGGCGTCCCGACCAGCGCCGGATACGCTCCAGCGCGAGATCGTGATGGAAATGGAGAACCGTGGCCAGCAGCTCGTCCTTGCTGTCGAAATGATAATAGAGCGTGCGCTTGGTCACGCCCGCCGCCTCGGCCACCACATCGACGCCAACGCGCGCGAAGCCCTTGCGATAGAAGAGCTCGTAGGCCGCCTCGAGAATGCGGCGGCGCGTGTCCTGTCCGGTTCCAGCCATGCGCGCAAGTATACCGACGAGTGAGTGTACATGCCGCCGCGTCGCTGGTAAGCCCTTCAGCGGCACAGCCAAGAGGAGGCAGGCATGAGCGAAGCAATCCTCACCGTGCGGGAGGTCCGGGCCCGCGCCGTCAACGCGCCGCTGAAGCGGCCGGTGCGCACCGCGGTCGGCAGCGTACCGACGGCGCCGCTCGTGCTCATCGACGTCGTGACCGAGCAAGGCATCATCGGCCGCGCCTATCTCTTCGCCTATACGCTGGCGGCGCTCGCGCCCTTGACGCGCCTCGTCGAGGAGATCGGAAGCGAGCTCAAGGGGAAGCCGGTCGCGCCCGTCGACCGCCAGCGCGACTTCGACCGGCGCTTTCGCCTCATCGGCTGGCAGGGGCTCGTCGGCATGGCGGTGTCCGGGCTCGACATGGCGTTCTGGGACGCGCTCGGGCAGCACGCCGGTTGGCCGGTTGCGCGGCTCCTCGGCGGCGCGCCCGCGCCGCTGCCCGCCTATGACAGCTACGGCATCGTCGATCCCGAAGAGGATGAACGCGCGATCGCCCGGTCGGTCGAGCAGGGTTTCCGCGCTATCAAGATCAAGCTCGGCGAGGGCGATCTCGCGCGCGACGTCGCCACCGTCAAAGCAGTGCGCCAGATGATCGGGCCGGGCGTCGCGCTGATGGTCGACTACAACCAGTCGCTCGATCCGGTGGAGGCCGGACGGCGCGTCGCGGCAATCGCCGCATATGACATCCACTGGATCGAGGAGCCGGTGCGTGCCGAGGATTTGCAAGGCCATGCCCGCGTGCGCGCGGCCTCGCCCGTGCGCATCCAGACGGGCGAGAACTGGTGGTTCCCGCGCGCCATGGCCGACGCCATCGCCGCCGGCGCCAGCGACTACGCGATGCTCGATGTGATGAAGATCGGCGGCGTCACCGGCTGGCTGCGCGCGGCCAGCCTGGCCGAAGCCGCCTCGCTCCCGGTCTCGAGCCACATCTTCGTCGAGGCGAGCGCACATCTCCTGCCGGTGACACCGACGGCGCATTGGCTCGAATACCTCGACATCGCCGGCGCGGTCCTGGCCGAGCCGTGCCAAGTCGTCGACGGACGCGTGACGGCCAAGGGTCCCGGGCTGGGGCTGGCGTGGGACGAGAAGGCGGTCGAGCGGTTCAAGCTGTAGCGGTCAAACCGGCTTCATCGCCTCGGCGGCATGGCGCGGCGGCCCGTAGAGCTGGCGGGCGCGCGCCTCGAAGGCGGCGACCATGCGCTTCACCGCCTCGTTGAAGAGCACGCCGATGATCTTCTGCAGCATGCGCGAGCGGAACTCGAAATCGACATAGAAATCGATGAGACATTGGCCACCGGGCTGCTCGATGAACTCCCAGTGGTTATTGAGATAGCGGAAGGGACCCTGCTCGTAGCTCACGTCGATGTGCCGCGGCCGGTCGAGCACGACGCGCGAGGTGAAGCGCTCCCGCACCATTTTGAAGCCGATCAGCAGGTCCGCGGTGATGACATTGCTCTGCTGCGAACGGATGCGCGCGGCAAGGCACCATGGCAGGAACTCGGGATAGCGCTCGACATCGGCGACGAGGTCGAAGAGCTGCTCTGGCGTGTAGGGGAGCAGCCGATGCTCGGCGTGGGTCGGCATTGCCTCAAGGCACCGCCGCGAGCTTCGCGGCGCGCGCCGCGCGGAGCCTGGCGAAATCGTCGCCGGCGAAATAGGAGGAGCGCGTCAGGGGCGAGGCCGAGACCATGAGGAAGCCCTTGCCGAACGCCAGCTTGCGATAGGTCTCGAACTCGTCGGGCGGAACGAAGCGGTGCACCGCGTGATGCTTCGGCGTCGGCTGGAGATACTGGCCGATGGTGAGGAAATCGACGTCCGCAGCGCGCAGATCGTCCATCACCTGCAGCACCTCGGCCTTGTCCTCGCCCAGCCCCACCATGATGCCGGACTTGGTGAACATGGCGGGATCGAGCTGCTTGACGCGATCGAGCAGCCGCAGCGAGGCGAAGTAGCGCGCGCCGGGCCGCACCTCGGCGTAAAGCCGCGGCACGGTCTCGAGAGTGTGGTTGTAGATGTCGGGCCGCGCCTCGACCACCGCCTCGATCGCGCCCTCCTTCTTGAGGAAGTCGGGCGTCAGCACCTCGATGGTGGTCGCGGGCGCCGTGGCGCGGATCGCCTGGATCGTGCGCACGAAATGGCCGGCGCCGCCATCAGCGAGGTCGTCGCGGTCGACGGAGGTGACGACGATGTGGCTCAGGCCCAGCCGCGCCACCGCTTCGGCGACATGCTGCGGCTCGTGCGGGTCGAGCTGGTCGGGCCGCCCCGTCGCCACGTTGCAGAAGGTGCAGGCGCGGGTGCAGACGCTGCCGAGGATCATCACCGTCGCGTGCTTCTGCTTCCAGCACTCGCCGATATTGGGGCAGGCGGCTTCCTCGCAGACAGTATTCAGCCTGAGCTCGCGCATGAGCTTGCGCGTCTCATGATACTCGGGCGAGGTCGGCGCCTTGACGCGGATCCAGTCCGGCTTGCGCAGGATGGGATTGTCCGGCTTGTGCGCCTTCTCGGGATGGCGGAGTGGTGCCTCGCTCATCAGAGCCTTCGCTCAAAGTCCCTTCGCGTCAGATGTGGAGGGCGCGGCCATAGGCGTCAAGCACGGACTCGTGCATCATCTCGGACAGCGTCGGGTGCGGGAATACCGTCGCCATCAGCTCCTGCTCCGTCAGCTCGCCGGTCTTGGCGATGGTGTAGCCCTGGATGAGCTCGGTCACCTCGGCGCCGATCATGTGCGCGCCGAGGAGCTCGCCGGTCTTGGCGTCGAACACGGTCTTCACCATGCCCTCGGGCTCGCCCATGGCGATGGCCTTGCCGTTGCCGATGAAGGGGAAGTGGCCGACGCGCACCTGGTATCCCGCCTCCTTGGCCTTGCGCTCGGAGAGGCCGACGCTCGCCACCTGCGGCCGGCAATAGGTGCAGCCGGGGATGTTGCTGACATCCATGGGATGCACCGTGTTGAGGCCGGCGATGCGCTCGACGCAGATCACGCCCTCATGCATCGCCTTGTGCGCGAGCCAGGGCGGGCCGACCACGTCGCCGATGGCGTAGACTCCGGGCTCGTCGGTCTGCAGCCATTCATTGACGATGATGTGGCTCTTGTCGACGCGCACCTTGGTCTTCTCGAGGCCGATATTCTCGACATTGCCGGTGATCCCTACGCAGAGCACGACGCGCTCCGCCGTCACCTGCGCGGACTTGTCGCCGCTGGCGATGGTCGCGGTCACGTCGGCGCCGTTCTTCTTGAGCTCCTTCACCATGGTGCTGGTGTGGATCTTCATGCCCTGCTTCTCGAAGGATTTGCGGGCGAAGGCGGAGATCTCGTCGTCCTCCGCCGGCAGCACGCGGTCAAGCACCTCGACCACCGTCACCTCGGCGCCCATGTCGCGATAGAAGCTGGCGAACTCGATGCCGATCGCGCCCGAGCCGATGACCAGCAGCGATTTCGGCATCTTCTCGGGGATCATCGCCTCCTTGTAGGTCCACACCATCTTGCCGTCGGGCTCGAGGCCGGGCAGCGAACGGGCGCGCGCGCCGGTGGCGATGATGATGTGCTTCGCCTGGTATTCGCCGATGGGCTTGCCGCCCTTGCTGACGCCGAGCTTGCCTTTGCCCAGGAGCGAGCCTTCGCCGTCGATCACGGTGACCTTGTGCTTCTTCAGGAGGAAGCCGACGCCGTTCGAGAGCTGCTTTGCCACCTTGCGCGAGCGCTCGACGACCTTCTTGGTGTCGTAGGTGATGTCCTTCGCCGCGAAGCCGTAGGCGTCGAGATTATGCAGCAGATGATTGATCTCCGAGCTGCGCAGCAGCGCCTTCGTCGGGATGCAGCCCCAGTTGAGGCAGATGCCGCCCAAATGCTCGCGCTCGACGCAGGCGGTCTTCATGCCGAGCTGCGCCGCGCGGATCGCCGCGACATAGCCGCCCGGCCCGCCGCCGAGCACGATGACGTCGAAGGAATTGTCGGCCATATGCTGATTCCTTGATTCACTTCCGTTCATGCTGGAGCGACCATGTCGCCATCGGCTCAAGGTATATCGGGTCGAATGGACGGCCCAGGAAGACGTTGAAATATTCTTTTATATGGTCGTCGTCGAGTGAAACCCCCTCGCGATCCGTTTCAAACGGCCAGTGATACCATTTGGCCGCGAGTTGGCCTGGAGCTCCCCAGCAGCCGGGCGCAGGAAGGGCAAGGCTTACAAACAGGCACAAAACCATCGTTTTGGCTGCCAGCCATTCTCGCCGATTGCGCATGA
>DASVOY010000233.1:0-17989 GCA_036383115.1 Allostellaceae bacterium | reverse complement strand
GGCGCTGCTGGCGATCGCGCTGGCCGCGCTTCTGCTCTTTCTCTTCGACCGGCTCGCCGCCGGCGGCTGGGGTCGCGCCATGCGGGCCGTGCGCGCGTCGGAGACGGCGAGCCGGTCGCTCGGGCTCGATCTCGTCGCCATTCGCGTCACCGCCTTTGCGCTGTCCGCCGCCGCTGCCGGCCTCGCCGGCGCCGTCTTCGCGCCGCTGAGCGGCTTCGTCGGTCCGAGCGCCTTCACCTTCTTCCAATCAATCCTGTTCCTGCTCGTGGTCATCGTCGGCGGCGCCGGCACGACGGCCGGGCCGCTGGTCGGCGCCGTCCTCGTCGTGCTGCTGCCGCAGCTCGGCGCGCGCTTCGCCGAATATCAGCTGCTGATCTTCGGCGCGCTGCTGCTCGTCGTGCTCTGGCTCGCGCCGGAAGGCGTGGTGGGGGCGCTCGCGCGCCCGCTGCGCCGCCGAGCCGGCGCTCCGTCGATCGGTCCTGCCGCTACGGCGTCGCCAAGCGCCATCGCCGAGCGCAGCGACCTCGTCGCCCGGGACCTCTCCGTTGCCTTTGGCGGCGTGCGCGCGGCCAGCGACGTGTCCTTCACCGCCAGGGCCGGCGAGATCACCAGCCTCATCGGCCCCAATGGCGCCGGCAAGAGCACGGTGCTCAACCTGCTGAGCGGATTCTACCGGCCGGACCGCGGCGAGGTCTCCCTCGCCGGGCGCCCGCTCGCGGGATCGCCCTCGCACGCGATCGCACGCGCCGGCATCGCGCGGACGTTCCAGACCAGCCAGCTCTTCGCCGGCCTCTCCGTGCGGGACAACATCCTCGTCGGTCTGCGCGGCCACCGCCTCGGCGGCCTGTTCCCGATCGCCGCCGGCCGTAGCGGGAATGAGGAGCGCCGGCAGGCCGAGGCGCTGCTCGCTTTCGTCGGCTGCAGCGGGCCGGCCGAGCGGCGCGCCGAAGATCTGCCGCATGTCGACAAGCGGCTGGTCGAGATCGCGCGCGCTCTGGCGCTCGGGCCGCGCGCCTTGCTGCTGGACGAGCCGGCCGCCGGGCTGGGTGACGCGGACAAGCGCCGCCTCGGCGCGCTGCTGCGCCGCATCGCCGCCACGGGCACCGCAATCGTGCTGGTCGAGCACGACATGGGCCTCGTCATGGAGGTTTCCGATCACGTCGTGGTGCTCGATGCCGGCCGCCCCATCGCCGCCGGCGCGCCCGCGGCGGTGCAGAGCGATCCCGCGGTGATCAAGGCCTATCTTGGCGAGAGCGATTTCCATCCCCGCCCGCGGCGCCGGCCGCTCGACGCGGGAGCCGTGCCGGCGCTGGCCATCGACAAGCTAAGCGCCGGCTACGGCGCCGTCGAGGTGCTCAGAGCCGTCGACATCACGGTGGCGCCCGGCGAGCTCGTCGCCGTGCTCGGCGCCAACGGCGCCGGCAAGTCGACATTGATGCGCGCGGCGAGCGGCTTGTTGCGGCCCGCCGCGGGCTCCATCCGGCTCGATGGTCGCGACATGACGGCGGCGCCGGCGCATCGCGCCGCGCGGCTCGGCCTCGTGCTCGTGCCGGAAGGGCGCCAAGTCTTCCCCGAGCTCAGCGTCGTCGACAATCTCTGGCTCGGCGCATATGCCCGACCGCGCGGCGATCTCGACCGCGAAGTCGAGCGCCTGCTCGAGCGCTTTCCCGCGTTGCATGAGCGGCGCCATCAGCGCGCCGGGCTGTTGTCGGGCGGCGAGCAGCAGATGCTGTCGCTCGCCCGCGGCCTCATCGCCGCACCGCGCGTGCTGCTGCTCGACGAGCCCTCGCTTGGCCTAGCGCCGGCCATCATCGCGCGCTTGTTCAATACGCTGGCGGAGCTCCGCGACGAGGGCATCACGCTGCTGCTGGTCGATCAGATGGCGGCGATGGCGCTGGCCCTGGCCGATCGCGGCTATATCATGGAGAGCGGCGGCGTCGTCGGTGCCGGCCCGGCGGCGTCGCTCGCCGGCGATGCGGCGCTGCGCCGGGCCTATCTCGGCGGACGGCAGAAGGTCGACTGAGCGCGGGGAGGAAGGATGGATCTGATCCTGAGGAACGCCCGCGCCGCCGGCCACGAGGATGGCGTCGTCGATATCGGCGTCGAGGCCGGCCGCATCGTCGCGCTCGCGCCGAGCCTCGCCGCGCCCGGACCGACGCTCGACGTCGGCGGGCGCCTGGTCTCTCCCGGGCTGGTCGAGACCCACATTCACCTCGACAAGACGCGCATCATCGATCGCTGCATCATCTCCGAAGGTACGGTGGCCGAGGCGGTGGCGCAGACCACGGCGGCGAAGCGCGCCTTCACCGAGGAGGACATCTACGCCCGGGCGAGCCACACGCTCGAGCGCTGCATCGCCAACGGCACGATGCTGATGCGCACCCACGTCGAGATCGATCCCGGCATCCGCCTGCGCGGCTTCGACGCCATCCGCCAGCTCGCCAGGGATTACGCCTGGGCGATCGACATCGAGATCTGCGCCTTTCCCCAGGAGGGGCTGCTCAACAACCCTGGGACGGAGGAATTGCTCGTTGAAGCGCTGCGCCAGGGTGCGCGCGTGCTCGGCGCCGTGCCCTACACCGACAGCGATCCGCGCGGCCAGATCGACCGCATCTTCGCGCTCGCGCGCGAGCATGACGTCGACATCGACATGCATCTCGATCTCGGCGACACGCCCGAGGGGATGGAGGTCGAGTATGTCTGTGCTGCGACCGAGCGCGCCGGCTATGGCGGCCGCGTCGCCGTGGGGCATGTGACCCGGCTATCCACCGCTCCGCCTCAGCGCGCGGCGGCGATCGCGCGGCGCCTGGCCGATGCGGGCGTCGCCGTGACGGTGCTGCCCTCGACCGATCTCCATCTCTGCGGCCGCGGTCAGGAGCACAGCGTGCTGCGCGGCGTAACGGCGGCGCACAAGCTGCTGGCGGCGGGGGTCAACTGCTCGCTCTCGACCAACAATGTGCTCAACCCCTTCACCCCTTACGGCGACGGGTCCTTGATCCGGATGGCGAACCTCTATGCCAATGTCTGCCATGTCAGCCGGCCGGAGGATCTCGCCGAATGCTTCGCCATGCTCACGACGCGCTCGGCCCGCCTCATGCGGCGCGAGGATTACAGCATCGCCATCGGCCGACCGGCCGACCTCGTGGTGTTCGATTGCCGCGACGCCGTGTCCGCCGTGGCGGAGCTGGCCCAGCCGCTTTGCGGCTTCAAGCGCGGCCGGCTCACCTTCACGCGACCCGCCGCAACGCTGCACGGCCCGGAGGACGACGAGGGAGCGTTGCCGAAGCTGAGCCCGCTGGCCGACGAGTGAGGCGGGGCTAGCAAGTTATGGAGACGCCGCCCGCGTCCGGCGGCGCCTCTGCCAAGTTCAGCTGCGTCCGTGCGCCGTTACTGCGCCTTCACGCTTCCGCTCGAGGTCACGGTTATGGTCACGGGCTTCCCGTTCGCCGTCCCGCTGCCGGTCCAGCCGCCCGCGCCGTCTTGGCGCAGCGTGGTGACACCGGCATAGCCGTCCTGCTCGATGATCCGCCGGGCCTGCGCCTCGGAGATCGTCGAGCTGCCCGAGCCCGCCGCCGCCGCATCGGCGGCTGGCGCCGCGGCGTTGCGGTGGCCGGCGCATCCCGCGAGCAGCATGAGCACGGCAGCAGCTATCATCGCTCGATTGAACATGGCGTAATCCTCCTCGCAATGTTGGTTTCCATCCGCTGGAACAGCGGCGCGAGCACGCGGGTTCCCAGGCCGGTTCCGACGCGGCCCGGACGCGGCCCGCCGCAGGGCGACGGGCCGTCGGTCGCCGACTCGAGCATCGGGGCTCGCGGAGAAGGCAAGGCGGTTGAGGTTTGTAGACGTCGCTCGACGCCGAGAGCCCGGGCGGTTACTCCGACCCGATCTCTGGCACCGTTCCCCGCGCGGCCGTCTTGGGATAAATGAGGGAGATTGAAATGGCCTCGTCAGCTCCGTCGAGCGTCACACCGGCGCTATCGAAGGATGGCGCGGCGAGGAGCCCCTGTGCGTCGTTGCTAAATCCATAGCCCTCGATCGGAACCCCCCAGGGGTTTTCGTCCAGCCGCCCGTTGTCGTTCTCGTCGTGGAACACGATGACGGCATACCGACCGGGGCTGAGGCGCGTGAAGATGATGCTTTCCGCACCCGTGGCCGCCCTTATGGCCACGCCGACCAGCCGGCCCTTGTCATTCAGAAGCCCGGCCTCCGTCGAGTGCTTGATGGCTATGTTGAACCCTTCGGCCCCGTCGTAGAGCCCGATCATGATGGTCCCGGAGTTGGACCGAACACCCTCGACGGTCACTTTCAAATCGCCGGCCTGGGCCGGGAGTCCAAGGAGCGGGAGCAGCAGCAAGGCTCCCAGCACTCGGGCCGCGCGGTCACCCATGCGGACTCAGACTTCGGCAACGCAGAAAAGAACGTCCGGCAGCACAAACCCTCCCAATGCGCGAAGGCCAATCCGCATGCGTACGGCCGGCTGACGCCGTGAGTCTTGTTCCATAGTCATTGAACGTCGCGCGCGGCGGAATGTCCGGCGCCGGCAAGAATACCTCGGGCTCAGCGGCGGTTGGTTCGTTGGACCCCATTGACCCCGTGACCGGGACGATTGCCGCCGAGCGTACAGGTGCGTCTCGACCGAGGAAACTCATCTGAACCGAACTAACCTGGCAGGCCGCTCGGAGCCGCACGGCGAAGGCGCCGGGTTATCGAATTTGCCGAAGGAAGCGGCGGCTCGCGCGCTCGCTCTTGTAATCGCTCTGTTCCCGGAGGATCGCCGGAGCCCGGCGGACGTCCTCGAAATCGCCGCTCGCCTGGCAGAACTGCTGCCGAACCAGCTTGCCGCCGTCTCGCCGTCGGATGCCGCGAGCGCCGGCGCCCAGCGCACGCGCTGGCCGGCGACATGGCTCTTGTGGCTCGGCCTAGCCGTGGTGCTCGTCACCATGGCCGCGCGGGGTTGTTGCCCTGGCAATGAGGGAGCCAGGCTGACGGTCACCGGGTCCCAAACCGTGCAGCACGACCATTCACGGCATTCGGAATTCCGGGCGCTCTGGGTGCACAAGAGGCAATTTTCAGGGGGACAGGCCAAATGCTCGGCTTCGATCCGACGCCAGCCTGGCTCTCGGCCTGCTTCGGCGCACGCGCGAAGTTGCGCCCGGACTGCCGGCCCTCGGAACCTACTGGTTCCTTGAGGCGCGGTTCTCTCGTAGAGAAAAGGAAAGTTGACCCAGAGCTTTGCGGAATCGCCATAGGCTCCAAACGAAAAAGCCGGCGCGCCTATCGCTGCCGACACAAGGATGTGCATCTCGCCGCCGAGCCAAATCGCAATCGGTATGGCGACCATCGCATCGTCCGGGTCGAATCCACCTGCGGTTGGAAACACCGCGGCGCCTTCCGTGCGCTCGACACAGCTGACGAGCCAGAACATCAAGCCGATAGCAGATCCCGCCAATGCACCGACTGCGATGGCGGTTGTCCCCAGGGGGCTGCTTTGCAGTCCGAAACCCATGCCCACAAATACGAGAATGTTTGCAGAATAATCGGAACTCAGATCGAAGCGATGCCCCCAAGCCGATGCCTTGCCGCTCTGCCGGGCGAGATCGCCATCGGCTCTGTCGAGAAGAAATGAGACGAGGAAAATCGCGGCGCCCGCATCCGACCACTGGGGATCGCCGCTTGCGAGCAGCAAGGAAGACGCAATCGCCGTCAGGAGGCGGACGGCAGTGAGTTGGTTGGGAGTCACCGCCGTATTCACCAGCCGGCGGACGATCGGCCGCACGATTCGATGGGCCCACGTGTCATGGCTCATGCCAAGCTCCAATTCGCTCGCGGCCCAGGCGAGCCATCGTGATGGTCCCTATTGGTGTGCCTCACGGCATTCATTCTGCCTGGTGCCTTGTAGTGAACGGAAACGGCTGCCAGGTGTTTCAACTTGCGCGGGGGCCAAATCCATCGGAATCGGGATGGGTTGCTCCATTTCCGTCCGGGAATCTCGGAAGTTCCTCAGTACGCGCAACCGCCTGTACCCCGGCAAGCGCGTCGATCATCCCTGAGAGGGCCCCGTCAGATGCGGCCGTCCGTTCGAAACCGACGCAAGGTGCTCTGTGTCTTCCCCGGCTACACGCCCTCGTTCGGCACATTTGAGTACGCCTACCCACTCAAAGGGCGGGTTTTCGCCTTCATGCCCCCGCAAGGCATTCTCGTCGTCGCCGCCTATCTGCCAAAGACGTGGGAAGTGCGCTTCGTGGACGAGAACATCCGTCGGGCGAAGGATTCGGAGTTCGCCTGGGCGGATGCGGTTTTCGTCAGCGGCATGCACATACAGCGTCGGCAGATTCTCGACATCAACGAGCGCGCCCATCGATTCGGCAAGCCGACCGCGCTCGGCGGCCCCTCGGTCTCGGGCTGCCCGGACCACTACCCCGACTTCGAGTACCTGCACATCGGCGAGCTCGGTGACGCGACGGACCGGCTCATCGCCTTGCTCGACCACGATGTGAGCCGGCCGTCGCGTCAGATTCGTTGCGAGACGACCGACCGCAAGCCTCTGTCGGAATTCCCCATCCCGGCTTACGACCTCGCCAAGCTCGACCGTTACTTCCTCGGCAACGTGCAGTTCTCGAGCGGATGCCCGTATCGCTGCGAGTTCTGCGACATTCCCGCGCTTTACGGCCGCAATCCGCGGCTCAAATCGCCGCCGCAAGTGACCGCCGAGATCGATGCCATGCTGGAACATGGCAATCTCGGCTCGGTCTATTTCGTGGATGACAATTTCATAGGTAACCGCAGGGCGGCGCGCGAGCTCGTTGCCCATCTGGTCGATTGGCAGAAGGCGCGGGGCTATCCGATCGAATTCGCCTGCGAGGCGACGCTCAACATCGCCAAATACCCCGAACTTCTGGCGATGATGCGCGAAGCGTTGTTCTGCACGATCTTCTGCGGCATCGAGACGCCAGAAGTCGGCGCACTCCACGCAATGGCGAAGGATCACAACACGGCGATGCCGATTCTCGAAGCGATCCAAGTCCTCAATTCCTTCGGCATGGAAGTCGTTTCTGGGATCATTCTCGGCCTTGACACCGATACGCCGGAGACGCCGGCGCGCATCCTCGACTTCATCCGCCGCTCTCAGATCCCGATGCTTACGATCAACCTGCTGCAGGCGCTGCCGCGCACGCCACTTTGGGACCGGCTGGCATCGCAAGGACGCCTCAGCGACGACCAATCGCGCGAGTCAAACGTCGAGTTCCGGCTACCTTATGACGAAGTCGTTGCGGCTTGGCGGCATTGCATCTCAGAGGCCTACCAACCGGAGGCGCTGTACCGCCGCTATGCGTATAATGTCGAGCACACTTATCCGAACCGGCTGAAGCCACCGGCCTCCCCGGCACGCGCCTCGTGGGCGAATGTGGGCAAGGGGATCCGGGTCATGGCGAACCTTATGCTCCGCGTCGGTCTCTTGGCCGACTACCGCGACGTCTTTTGGCGCATGGCGGCACCACTGCTGCGCGAGGGGCGGATTGAGGATGTGATACGGGTCGGGCTCGCTGCGCACCATCTCATAACCTTTGCGCGCAAAGCCGCTCAAGGCGCCCATAATGCCTCGTTCTATTCGTCAAACGACAAACGTCTAGCTACGTGATGCAATTGGAGGCGGTCGCGATTGAAACACCGGACCGCCGGACCCGACGCCATGCGCGACGAGCTGGTCGCAGCACGGGCCACCGGGAACGACCATGAATGGTGGTGAATAAACAATTGGCGGAGGGAGTGGGATTCGAACCCACGATAGGGTTGCCCCTATACACGCTTTCCAAGCGTGCGCCTTCGACCGCTCGGCCACCCCTCCGCGGTACCGTCTCGGAACCTTGGTCCGCTCCAGAGGGCGCGGAGACTAACCGAGCGGCGCGAGGGGCGCAACGGCAGCCGCCGGCGCGCCGCGCAACCCCGTTGCGCCCGATCTGACGCTACTCTAAGCTGTTTTGTCCGCGGTGATCACGCGAATGCGTAGTTGACCGCGGCGCACCGCGGGACGTTGCATGGTCGTCGGGCGCATCATCGGTTGGCTCTTCATCGTCGCGGCGGCGATCGTGCTGCTGCGCGACCTGATGGCCTGGTACGCCACCGGCGCCTTTGCGCCGATTGCGCTCGGCAAGCTGTGGTTCGACATCCATCCGACGAGCCTCGAGCTGGCGCAGCCTGCCATCCAGCGCCATGTCGCGACGTGGCTCTGGGATTTCATCGTCCTCATCCTGCTGTGCTGGGCGACGCTGGTGTTCGGCGGGCTCGGGCTTGTGCTCCTTGGGGCGTTCGGCGGCCTCAGCCGTGGCGCCCGGCGCCAGACTCGGATGGAGTAGCGCTCAGCTGTCGCCCATCTTGAGCGCGGCGAGAAAGGCCGATTGCGGGATCTCGACCTTGCCGAACTGGCGCATCCGCTTGCGCCCTTCCTTCTGCTTCTCCAGGAGTTTCCGCTTGCGGGTGATGTCGCCGCCATAGCATTTGGCGAGCACGTCCTTGCGCAGCGCCTTCACCGTCTCGCGGGCGATGATGCGGCCGCCGATCGCCGCCTGGATGGCGATGAGGAAGAGCTGGCGCGGGATCAGGTCCTTGAGGCGCTCGCACAGCGCGCGGCCGCGCCGCTCCGCCTGGCTGCGATGCACGATGACGGCGAGCGCGTCGACCGGCTCGCTGTTGACGAGGATGTTCATGAGGACAAGGTCGCCTTCGCTGTAGCCATCCATCTGGTAGTCGAAGCTGGCATAGCCGCGACTCGTCGATTTGAGCCGGTCGTAGAAATCGAACACGACCTCGTTGAGCGGCAGGCGATAGACCACCATGGCGCGGCTGCCGGCATAGGTCAGGTCCTGCTGCACGCCGCGCCGCTCCTCGCACAGCGCAAGCACGCCGCCAAGGTACTCGTCCGGGACCAGGATCGTCGCCTTGATCCAGGGTTCCTCGATGTGATCGATGCGCACGGGGTCCGGCATGTCGACGGGATTGTGCAGCGTCAGCACCTCGCCATTGGTGAGATGGACGTGATAGACGACGCTTGGCGCCGTGGTGATGAGGTCGAGATCGAACTCGCGCTCGAGCCGCTCCTGGATGATCTCGAGGTGCAGCAAGCCGAGGAAGCCGCAGCGGAAGCCGAAGCCCAGCGCGGCCGAGGTCTCGGGCTCGTACTCGAAGCTCGCATCATTGAGGCGCAGCTTGGCGAGGCTGTCGCGCAGGTGATCGTAATTCGCCGAGTCCGTCGGGAAGAGGCCGCAGAACACCACCGGCTGCACCGGCTTGAAGCCGGGTAGCGCCTCGGCCGCCGGGCGCTTCTCCTCGGTGATGGTGTCGCCGATCTTGCAATCGGCCACCGTCTTGATCCCGGCGGTGATGAACCCAACCTCGCCCGGCCCGAGCTCCGGCACGGCGACGCCTTTGGGCGTGAACACGCCGACCCGCTCGATCGGGTGTGAGGCGCCCGTCGCCATCATGCGGATCTTGAGCCCGGGCTTGAGCATGCCGTCCTTGACCCGCACCAGGATGACGACGCCCAGGTAGGAGTCGTACCAGCTGTCGATGAGCAGCGCCTTCAACGGCGCCGCCGCGTCGCCCGTGGGCGGCGGCAGGCGATGGACCAGCGCTTCCAGCACGGCGTCGATGTTGAGCCCGGTCTTGGCCGAGATCTCGATCGCGTTCGACGCGTCGAGCCCGATCACGTCCTCGATCTGCTGCTTGACGCGCGCGGGCTCGGCGGCCGGCAGGTCGATCTTGTTGAGGACGGGCACGATCTCATGGTTGGCCTCGATCGCCTGGTAGACGTTGGCGAGCGTCTGCGCCTCGACGCCCTGGCTGGCATCGACGACGAGCAGCGAGCCCTCGCAGGCGGCGAGCGAGCGGCTCACCTCATAGGCGAAATCGACATGGCCGGGCGTGTCCATGAGATTGAGCTCATAGGTCTCGCCGTTCTGCGCCTTGTAGGTGAGGCGCACGGTCTGCGCCTTGATGGTGATACCGCGCTCGCGCTCGATCTCCATGCTGTCGAGCACCTGCTCGCGCATCTCGCGCTCTTCCAGCCCGCCGCAGCGCTGGATGAGGCGGTCCGCCAGGGTCGATTTGCCGTGGTCGATATGAGCGATGATCGCGAAGTTGCGGATATGCTTAAGATCGGTCATGGGGCCATGAAAAAATACGGCTGAAACATAGGGTCCCGGCGCGCTCCGCGCAACGGAGGCGGGTCAAACCGGTCCCAATTACTTCACCACCTTGGCGATGATCTCGATCTCCTGCGCGACGTTGTTGAAGGCGCGGACCAGCCGCGGCACGTCGTCGCCCTTGAGCTTCCCGCTCTTGAGATCGGAAAGGTAGGGCTCTTCCAGAGCGTATTTGACCGAGACTATGTCGAAATCGACGTGGTGATAGAGCGCCAGCGGCGAGTTGGCGCAGCCGCGCTTCTTCCATTCCAGGTTCTTCTTCTTGGAGAACAGCTCGAAGAGCTCCGGCGTGATGGCGCGGACATGGGTGGGGTCGTTGAGGAAACTGTCATGCCGCGGATGCGGCACCCTGACGATGATCCGGCCGCCGTTCCTGGACACGCGGTAGAGCTCCTTCATGATGGCCATGAAGACATCGGGCCGCTGGCCCATATGCTCGAGCGAATGGCTCATGACGATCTCTTCGACCGAATCGCTCGCCCACGGCCAAGGAAAGGTCTCGAGATCCCAGCGCAGATCCGGCTCGCCGTATTTGTCGACGTTCACGTAGCCAGGAAACTTGTTCTCGCCACAGCCGAGATTGAGCTTCATCGCCTCACTCCACCGACGCCGCCAGCGTCATGCTGAGATGCGCGAGCGGCAGCCCGGTCTCCTCCGCCCAGCCGTTGAACACGGCCTGCAGCTTGGCGCGGTCGCCCTTGCCTTTGGGCTCGCCGTCGAAGGCGCCCCAGTGGTTCAGGGCCTTCACCACGTAGGGCGTCAGGATGAAGGTGTCCTTGCCGGCCATGCGCAGGAAATAGGGCCCGGAATTGCCGCCGAGCTGCGTGAAGCGCTTGGCGAGCTCGTCCCACAGCCTGATGATCTCGGCGCCGGGCCATTGGGCGAGGAAGGCGCCGAAGCCGCCATGCTCCTCGGCGAGATCGCACATCGCCGCGGCGTTGGCGTGCACCGCCTTGAGCTTGCCGAGATGGCGAATCAGGCGCACATCCTTCATCAGCGCCTCGACCTCTTCGTCGCTCATGGCGCGCACGCGCCGGGGCTCGAAGCCGTGGAAGGCCGTCTCGAAGGCGGGCCATTTCGCATCCACCATCTCGTGCTTCAAGCCGGCGCGGAAGATGCGCAGCGACATCAGCGAGAGATAGCGCTCGTCGCCCTCCTTCTTGAGCTGTGCCGAGGTCTTCACTTTGGGCAGGCGCGCGGCAAGCTCCTTTTGGCCGAGCCGCTTCTCCGCCGCCCTCTGAATACTGGCGAATGCGACCATGTGCTTCTCCCTTGGCCCTTTGTCCCCGGCCGCTCCGCGCGTTGTTGACGCACGGGCGACCGCAGATTAGCACGAGAGCTGGACCTGACAGGAGCGGCGGCAAATGCCTTTCGTCGAGCGGGGCGATATCAAGCTTTACCATGAGATGCGCGGCGAGGGCCCGCCTCTGCTGGTCATCACCGGCACCAATGGCGATCTGCGCCGCAAGCCGAGCGTGCTCGACAGTCCGCTCGCCCGGCGTTTCACGATGCTGGCCTATGACCAGCGCGGCCTCGGCCGGTCGAGCAAGCCCGACCGCGCCTACCGCATGGAAGATTATGCTGACGATGCAGCGGCGCTGATGAACGCCGTCGGCTGGAGGAGCGCGCGCGTGCTTGGCATCTCCTTCGGCGGCATGGTGGCGCAAGAGTTTGCGCTGCGCCATCCCGAACGGGTCGAGCGCCTGGCGCTGGCCTGCACCGCGCCCGGCGGACGTGGCGGTGCCAGCTATCCGCTGCAGGAACTCATCCACCTGACGCCGGAGGAGCGGGCGCGGCACCTGCTGGCCATCCAGGACACCCGCCGCGACGCCGCTTGGGTCGCCGCCGACCCGGCGCGTGCGGAAGTGGCCATTGCCGAGATCGTGGCGCGCGCCAAGCCGGTCGATCCGAGCGATGCCCATGTGGCGCGGGGCTCGCGCCGGCAGCTCGAGGCACGGCGCGACCACGACACCTTCGACCGCCTGCCGCGGCTGAAGATGCCGGTCGGACTCTTTGCCGGCAAATATGACGGCGTGGCAAGGCCCGAGGCGCAGGAGGCGATGCGCCGGCGGATCCCCGGCGCGACCCTGCGCTTCTTCGAGGGCGGCCATCTTTTCATGATGCAGGATCCGGCGGCCTATCCGGCGATCGCCGAATTTCTCGCGGGGTAGCGCAATTCGCCTGGATCGACTCAGTGCGGCCTTCGAGACGGCCGCTTCCACGGCCTCCTCCGGCTGAGGATAGGTAGGGAAAGCCATCCGCTACAGTCGCCTCAGCCTGAGGAGCGCCCAAAGGGCGCACGGCAGTCATGCAGCCGAAGATAAAACCTCTCAGCGCCGGAGCGTGCCGCCCGTCGCCTTCTCGATCGCGGCGACGAGCTTCTGCGAGAAGGCCTCGAGCGCCTCGTCGGTGAGCGTCGCTTCCTCCGGCTGAAGCACGACGGTGATGGCGAGCGATTTCTTGCCGGGGTCGATGCCGGGGCCGGTGTAGACGTCGAAGAGGCGGACATCGCGCACGAGCTTGCGGTCGACGCCGCGCGCGGCGCGCAGCAGCGTCTCGGCCGGCAGGTCGGCGTCGACGATGAAGGCGAAATCGCGCTCGACCGGCTGGAAGGCCGAGAGCTTCAAGAGCGGACGAGCGCGGCCCTTGCCGCGCGGCAGCGGTACGTGGTTCAGGAAAATCTCGAAGCCGACCGCCGGCCCGTCGAGCTTCATCTCGCGCAGCACGCCGGGATGAAGCTCGCCGAAATAGCCCAGCACCTTGGGGCCCAGGCGCACCGTGCCGGCGCGGCCCGGGTGGTACCAGCTCGGCGGATCGGCGCTCACCTGCACATTATCAATGGGCGCGCCGGACGCGGCGAGCGCCGCCAGCGCATCCGCCTTGGCGAGGAACGCGTCGACCGGCCGGCCCGGATCGTCCCAGCGCTTCGTGCCGGTGCGGCCGGTTCGCACGCCGGCGGCGACAAGGTCCTGGCCCTCCGGCGTGTCGTCGCGGTATTGCGGCCCGATCTCGAAGAGCGCGCCGTCGGGATATCCCCGATCGGCGTTGCGCTGCGCCGCCGACAGCAGGTTCGGCAGGATCGACGGGCGCATCTGGTCGAGATCGGCGCTGATGGGATTGACGAGGCGCAGGCTCTCCGGCACCTGGCCGAAGAGCGCGGCGAACTCGCGCGGCATGAAGGAGAAGGTCGCGGCCTCGACGAGGCCCCGCGACGCGAGCGTCCGCCGCACGAAATCGACGCGCCGCTGCGCCGGCGTCAGCGCCGGCTTCGGCAGCGGCGTATCGCGCGGGAGCGGCACCGCCGGTATGTTCTCGTAACCGTGGATGCGCAGCACCTCCTCGACGAGATCGGCCTCGCCTTCGACGTCGCCGCGCCAGGACGGCGGCTCGACCAGGAACGTGCCAGCCTGCTCGGTCACGGCGCAGCCCAGCGCCTCAAGGATGTGCCGGGACTCGCCTGGCGGCACGTCGACGCCGCCTAAGGTGCGTGTGCGCGACGGGCGGAAGCTGTAGGCGCGCTGCCACGGCGGCACCGCGCCCGAGACGCCAACCTCGCTCGGCTCGCCGCCGCAGATCTCCATGATCAGGCGCGTGGCGATCGCCATGCCCGGCCGCGTGAACTCGGGATCGAGGCCGCGCTCGAAGCGGTAGCGCGCATCGCTCTGGATCTGGAGCTTGCGGCCGGTGGCCGCGGTGCGCACGGGATCGAACAGCGCCGCCTCGATATAGACGTTAGTCGTCGCCTCGGTGACGCCGGTGCTCTCGCCACCGATGACGCCGCCGAGGCTCAGCACCTCCGCATCGTCGGCGATGACGGTCATGTCGGGGTCGAGCGCATAGGTCTTGCCGTTGAGCGCCTGCAGCGTCTCGCCGGGGCGCGCCCCGCGCACGACGAGGTCGCCCTCGATCTTGTCGGCATCGAAGACATGCAGCGGCCGGTCGACATCGAAAGTCATGAAATTGGTAATGTCGACCAGCGCCGAGATCGGCCTGAGCCCGATCGCGGCCAAGCGATCCTGCAGCCAGCGCGGACTCGGCCCATTGCGCACGCCGCGGATCAGCCGCCCGACAAAGAGTGGGCAGGCCTTATCGTCTGGCCCGGCGAGGTGCACCGAGATGGGACATGGAAAACGCGCAGGCACCGGCGTCGCGTCGAGCGGCTTCAGGCGCCCCAGCCCCGACGCGGCAAGGTCGCGGGCGATGCCGCGCACGCCGAGGCAATCGGCGCGGTTCGGCGTCACCTTGACGTCGAGCACGGGATCGTCGAGGCCCATGACCCCCGCGAAGGACGCGCCGAGCGGCGACCCCTCCGTCAGCTCGATGATGCCTTCGTGATCCTCCGAGAGCGCCAGCTCATAGCCCGAGACCAGCATGCCGTTCGACTGCACGCCGCGGATCGTGCTCTGCTTCAGCACCATGCCGCTGCGCGGGATGGTCGCTCCCGCCGGCGCGAAGACGCCGAGCATGCCGGCGCGGGCGTTGGGCGCGCCGCACACCACCTGCACCCGTTCCCTGCCGGTATCGACCACGCAGACGCGCAGCTTGTCCGCGTTGGGATGCTGTTCCGCCGACACCACGCGTGCGACGGTGAATGGCGTCAAGTCCTTGGCGCGGTTCTCGATCGAGTCCACCTCGAGGCCGCGCATGACCAGCGCGGCGACGATCTCCTCGAGCGGCGCGTTCGTCTCGAGATGCATCTTGAGCCAGGCGAGCGTCGTCTTCACCGCGACAGCCCCCAGATGACCGACGGCACGTCGAGCGGCAGGAAGCCATAGTGACGCAACCACCTCAGATCGCTCTCGTAGAAGGTGCGGAGATCGGGGATGCCGTACTTGAGCATCGCGATGCGCTCGATGCCCATGCCGAAGGCGAAGCCCTGATACGCGCCGGGATCGATGCCGCAATTGGCGAGCACCTTGGGATGCACCATGCCCGAGCCCAGGATCTCCAGCCAGTCGCCGCCGGCGCCGATCTTCAACCCGCCGTCCTCGCGCGAGCAGCCGATATCAACTTCGGCCGAAGGCTCGGTGAAGGGGAAATAGCTCGGGCGGAAGCGCACCGGCAGGTCGTCGATGTCGAAGAAGGCGCGGCAGAACTCGACGAGGCAGCCCTTGAGGTGCCCCATATGCGTGGTCTTGTCGACCACGAGCCCTTCGACCTGATGGAACATCGGCGAGTGCGTGGCGTCGTGGTCGCTGCGGAAGGTGCGGCCCGGCACGATGATGCGGATCGGCGGCTTCTGCGTCAGCATGGTGCGAATCTGCACCGGCGAGGTATGGGTGCGCAGAACCCTGCGGCTGCCGTCCGGCTGCTGCGGCAGGTAGAAGGTATCCTGCTCCTGCCGCGCAGGATGCTCGGGTGGGATGTTGAGCGCACCGAAATTGTGGAAATCATCCTCGATATCCGGGCCCTCGGCGACGCTGAACCCCATCTCGCCGAAGATGGCGATAACCTCGTCGATGGTCTGGCTGAGCGGATGGATGCGGCCCTCGGGCTCGGCGCGCACCGGCAAGGTCGCGTCGACGCGTTCGCCGGCGAGCTGTTGGCGCAGCTCGTCGTCCTCGAGGCGGCGCGCGGCCTGGCCGATCGCCTCCTCGACCTCGTCCTTGAGGCGATTCAACGCCGCGCCGCGTTCGCGCCGCGCCTCGGGAGCGAGGCCGGCCAGGCCCTTCATCAGCTCGGTGACGCTGCCCTTGCGTCCCAGCACGGCGACGCGCACCTGCTCGAGCGCGTCACGGCTCGTCGCCGCCTTGATGAGGCGGTGGATCTCGTCGCGGATGTGGTCGAGGGTTTCCATTCTGTCCAACGATCCCAAAGGCGCACGAAAAAGGGGCCGAACCCGGCCCCTCATCGTCGCGCCGGGACGGCGCACCGTCCCGAAATCGCACACGCCTGCCGGCGGGGCCTAGCGACAGGTCCCGTTGCTAAATCGCTCGTCGAGGCGCCAGGGCGTCATGCCGCTGCCCCTTGGGCGAGCGCCGCCTGCGCCTGCGCCACGATGGCCTTGAAGGCCTCGGGCTCGCGCACGGCGAGATCGGCGAGCACCTTGCGGTCGAGCTCGATCCCGGCGCGCTTCACGCCGTTCATGAACTGCGAGTAGGTCAGTCCTTCCTGGCGCACGCCGGCGTTTATGCGCTGGATCCAGAGCGCGCGGAAGTTCCGCTTCTTGGCACGCCGGTCGCGATAGGCGTAGCGCAGTCCCTTCTCGACCTTCTCGATGGCGATCCGGAAGCTGCTCTTGGCCCGGCCGCGATAGCCCTTGGCCAGATCCAGCGTCTTCTTGTGACGGGCCCGCGCCGTCACGCCACGTTTGACGCGCGCCATGGCTCAGCCCCTCATGTACGGCATGTAGGTCAGCACAAGGTGCGCATCACCCTTTTCCAGGGTGAAAGTGCCGCGCGCCTTCCGCTTCATCTTCTTGGGCTTGCTGATCAGGCGATGGCGCTTGTGGGCGACGGCGGCCTTGATCTTGCCCGAGGCAGTGCGCTTGAAGCGCTTCTTTGCCCCACTCTTGGTCTTCAGCTTGGGCACTTTCGGTCCTTTCGCGAGGGTATTTTGTGCCGGCGGCGGGGCATGCCCGATGGCGCTCCAAAGCGCGGCCGGCCGCCCGAAGGCGCGGGTTATACCGGGGGACGCGGCCAAAGGCAAGGGCGGGCAGTCACCCCGCTCACGCCTACTTGGGCGACATGACCATGATCATTTGCCGGCCTTCCATGCGCGGATGCTGTTCGATCTTGGCGATCTTGTCGAGATCGTCCCGCACCCGCATCAGCACGTTCATGCCGAGCTCCTGGTGCGCCAGCTCGCGGCCGCGGAAGCGCATGGTGACCTTGACCTTGTCGCCTTCCTCGATGAATTTCAGCATGCTGCGCATCTTGACGTCGTAGTCGTGGTCGTCGATGCCGGGGCGGAGCTTGATCTCCTTGACCTCGATGACCTTCTGCTTCTTGCGCGCCTCGTTGCGGCGTTTCTGCTCTTCGTATTTGAACTTGCCGTAATCGAGGATCTTGACCACGGGCGGATCGGCATTGGCGGCGACCTCGACGAGGTCGAGTCCCGCCTCCATGGCCCGTTGCAGCGCCTCGCCGCGCGGTACGACTCCGATCATCTCGCCGCGCTCATCGACCAGGCGAACGCGCGGCACGTTGATCTCCTGGTTGACGCGCGGCCCGTCCCGGGTCGGCGTCACATTCTGGGGTAGTCTGGCGATGTAAACCCTCCTTCAAAAAGGCACATGGACCCATCGGCGCCAGCGCTCCACCGGCCGGCACCGCCCAAGGTCCTGCGGCGGGCCTCGCTCAAAGCGAAGGCTCCGCCGCTTCCTCTTTCAATCTAGCGATGGCTTCGCCCAGCGCAAGAATTTCTTGCTCCTTGCCGCCAAGCCGGCGGATGGCGACGGTCCCGGTCTCGGCTTCGCGCTTTCCCACCACCAGCAATATGGGGATCTTGGCGAGGCTGTGCTCGCGGACTTTATAATTAATTTTCTCGTTGCGAAGATCGGCCTCGACCCGCAGGCCCGCGGCGGCGCAGGCGGCGCGCACCTCCTCGGCATAGGCGTCGGCATCCGAGGTGATGGTCAGCACCACGGCCTGCACCGGCGCCAGCCAGAGCGGAAACCGGCCGGCATATTGCTCGATCAGAATGGCGATGAAGCGCTCCATCGAGCCGAAGATGGCCCGGTGGAGCATCACCGGCGTGTGACGCTGGCCGTCCTCGCCGATATAGCTGGCGTCGAGCCGCTCGGGCAGGACGAAATCGACCTGCAAGGTGCCGCATTGCCAGTCGCG
>DASVOY010000232.1:0-13200 GCA_036383115.1 Allostellaceae bacterium | reverse complement strand
GGTGCCGCTTCACCGCCGCGGCCAATCACCTGGCGCCGCGCGCCGGCACCTACGCGATGCTGGCCGTGAGCGACACCGGTATCGGCATGGACGACGCGACGCGCCAGCGCATCTTCGAGCCGTTCTTCACGACCAAGGAGATCGGCAAGGGCAGCGGGCTCGGGCTGAGCCAGGTCTACGGCATGGCGCGGCAATCCGGCGGCACGGCGACGATCGAGAGCACGCCGGGCCATGGCACCACGGTCCGCCTCTACATCCCGCGCGCCGCTGCGAAGAATGCCGACGGCCCAGCGGCTCCGGAGCCCGTCCAGCATGGCAAGTCATTGGACGGTGCCACCGTTCTCGTCGTCGATGACGATTTTCAGGTCCGCAACTTCGTCGCGGACTCGCTTGTCGAATCCGGCTACCGCACGCTCGAGGCCGCGGACGGTCAGTCCGCGCTCCGCATCCTCGAGGACGAGGCGGTCGATCTTGCCGTGATCGATCTGGCGATGCCCGGCATGGACGGCCGCGCGCTCGCCAAGTCCGCGAGGCAGCGCCGGAAGGATCTGCCGATCCTCTTCATCACCGCCTATGTCGAACCTGACTCATCCGACGCGGAGCAGGACGGGCCATTGCTGATGAAGCCGTTCCGGGCGGCGGCGCTGGCTAGGGAAATCGGCGGCATCCTGGCGCGGGCACGCCTGATCCCTGGCAGATCCGCTACGCGCTGATCCCGAGCAGCGACGAGACTTTGGCTTTCAGATCGGGCGGCGAGATTGGCTTGACCATGAAGTCGCCGATGCCCGCCTGTTTGGCGGCACCCTGCGACTCCGGGTCGGCGCGGCCGGTGAGCATCAGGAACGGCAGGTCGGGCCTGAGCGAGCGGGCGCGGCGGAACAGTTCCATGCCGGACATCCCCGGCATGTTCCAGTCGCAGATAACGAGATCGACCGACATGGTTGCGAGCCGCTGCAATGCCTGCTCGCCGCCCTCGGCCTCGATCGACTTGGCAATCTTCATGCGCGCTAGCATGCGCTGGATCAGCGTGCGCATCGAGGCGTCATCATCGACGATGAGGACCTGCTTGTCCTCGGGACCTGCCGAACCGCTCATGTCGGAACCTCGCCGGGAAAATTAGCCATGGCCGCGCCAGTCGTGGCGTCGCTTTTCGCCGCGGCGCTTGGCGCGCCATTGCCCAGCAAATCGCGGATCGTCCGCGCGAGGATCGTATGGTCCACCGGCTTGCTGAGGAACGCCTTGATGCCCGTCGCCGCCGCGGTATCGGTAGACACGGTATCGGTGTAGCCCGAGCACAGAATGATCGGCTGGCCCGGCGATTGCGCCAGGATCCTCTTGGCTAACTCGAGGCCGGTCATCTGCGGCATCGTCTGATCAGTGATGACGAGCGCCCAGGCATCGGGCGCCCGGGTGAAGGCCGCCACAGCATCCGGCGCGCTGTTGAAGCAATCGACCCTGTAACCAAGTCGACCAAGCATCTTCGCCAGCATTGCAGAGACCTGCGGCTCGTCGTCCACGATCAGGATCGATTCGTTGCCGGTCGGCTTGTCTTCGGCCGCGCCAGTGGCATCGGCCGCCGGCTCGCCCGGAACCGTGGGAATGAAGACCTCGAAGGTGGTGCCGCGGCCGAGTTTGCTCGCGGCGGCGACGACGCCGCCATGGGCGGAGACGATGCCGTGGACGGCGGCGAGGCCAAGCCCGGTGCCTTTGCCCACCTCCTTCGTCGTGAAGAATGGCTCAAACATCCTTTCCATCGTCGCGGCATCCATGCCGCAGCCGGTGTCGCGCACTTTCACCCGCAGATAGGGCATGCCCCGCTCGAGCGGCGCGGTGGAGATGCGTTGGCCATCATCGCCGAGATCGCCGGTCACCCCATCGACCGCTGAGCCCGCCAACTCGAACCTCGAGCCGCCCGAGGCCGGGATCAGATCCGTCTCGAGATGAATGCAGCCATGCTGGTTGCCTATGGCGTCGCGCGCGTTGACGCACAAATTGACGAGCACCTGCACCAGCTGGGTGGCGTTGCCGCGAATGGTGACCGGCCCGGCATCATGGTGCACATTTAGGCTGATCGACCTCGGCAGCGCCGCGCGCAGGAGCTGCACCGTCTCGTCGATGATGCTCTCGGGGTCGATATTGCTCTGCTCCGATTCCTGCTGGCGGCTGAACGCCAGTATCTGCTGCACCAGGTCCTTGGCGCGCTCGCCGGCGGTTCTGATCTGCTCGGCGAAATCCCAGGTCTCGGAATCAGCGGGAAGATCTTCGACGAGGAAGGTCGCGTTGCCGAGAATGGACGCGAGCAGATTGTTGAAGTCGTGAGCGATGCCGCCCGCCAGCCGACCCATCGCTTCCATCTTCTGCGCACGGTAGAGCTGGTCCTGCAGCTTGCTGCGCTCCTCCTCGCGCCGTTTGAGGGCGGTGACGTCGGTATGGAGGATGACGGTGCCGCCGTCAGCCGTCCGCCGCTCGCTGATCAGAATCCAACGTCCATCTGCGAGCTGACGCTCGCGGCTGTGCTGCCGGCCGTTGCGTTGCTCGCGGCGCGAGCGCAGCCAATCATCGGCCGATTGAAAAGGCTCGGAACTATCGTGCTCGAACTCCGCACGGATGATGCTGTCATAGCTCGCGCCCGCGATCGCAACGCGCTGGAGGCCGGGGTAGAGCTTCAGGAACGCGCTGTTGCAGACCATCAGCCGGTCACTCGCGTCGAACAGCGCAAGCCCCTGCGGCAGGCTTTCGATGATCGCCTCGCGCGTCCGCACCTCGGCGGCCGCGGCGGCCATTTCCGCTTTCTTGATCCGGGTCTGGTCGAGGATGACGCCATTCCACAGCACCGAGCCGTCGCGCTGCTGGTGCGGGCGGGCGATGGCGTGGGTGTGCTTCTGCTTGCCGTCGCTGCTGATGATAGTCGCCTCCACGTCCCACATCTCGAGCGACCGGCTGGCGGAGAGCAGGCGTTCGCGGAAGGTCGCGGCGTAAGAGGGATCATGCCGGTTGAACAGCGCCCGCGGATCGGCCAGGACCGCTTCGGGCGTGACGCCGAAAAGGTCGCGCACGCCCTCGCTAATATAGGTGTAGCGAATATCCCCCTCGGGCGTGACGAGGCGTTGGTAAACCACGCCTGGTATGCTCGCGGCAAGCGAGGTGAAGCGCTCATCAGCAGAGTGAAGCGCCTGTGTGCGTTGATCGAGATCGGCGGCGATCCGTACCACGGGCGTCATCAGCTCGAGCAGGACCTCATCGTCCTGCCGCGCAGCGTCGGCGCCAAGATAGAACAGCAGGAAGGCGCCGAGGACGCGCTCCCCTTCGGCTGGGATCGGATAGACCAAACAGGCGGAGAAACCTGCGGCGCGCGCCCTGTCGCGGAATGCTGGCGCCGCCGAAGCAGCGGCGAGTTCGGCGATCGTCATCGCCCGGCGCCCCGCAAGCGCCGCGGCCCAGGGGGTGGAGTGCAGCTCCGGAACCAACGCGCCGATCGCCGCGAGCAGGACCGCTGGCAGGCGCGGCCCGTGGACATGGCGCACGCGCCGGCTCTCGCGGTCGAGCAGCGCGACGGCACAGCGGGCAAGCGGCGCGTGCTGCTCGACCGACTGAACGATCGCGCTGACGACGTCAGGCAACGCCACGCCCCGCGCGACGAGATCGAGGATCTTGCTCTGTCGCTCGAGCAAAGTCCGGTTCCGCTCGACCGGCGCTTCGCGCCGCGAATGCCGCGTGGCTGGCGGCGCTGGGTGCGCGGCAGTGCCCCTGTGTCGCTTACGCGGTGCCATCAGCGAGTTTCCCCTGCGCGGGCGGCGAGCGATGCCGGCCAATGAGGCCGTAGGACGCGAGCATTGCGCCCACGCGACTATCGTAGATTTAGGTACTTAAGTATAAATTAATGGAAATCTTAAAGTATTAGCGTCAAATTTTCCAAAATTTGGAAAAATAATGGATCGTCGTGGTAATAAAGGATTTGTGGTTGCTTTAATTCAATTTTCACCACCAACCCGGTAGGTTCTGCGGTCCTCGCAAAAAGGGGAAGCGCGCGTGGTTTCACTGGAAATGCAAGCCGATATGAAGACCTTGCGACCGGCCGACCAGCCGCCAGCATTGGCCAGCAACGTCGAGGGCTTGCAGGTCCAAATCGAGCGTCTTTTGGACCGCTTGCGGCTCGCGGTGATCTTCGGCGGCGACAAGTCGGCCGCCGGTGCGGTCATCAACCCCGCGGGAAATCCGCGCTCCTGGAAGAGCTATGAGGCGGTCGCCCAGGACATCGCCGACGCGCTGGTCCGGCTCGGCTTCCGCCATGTGCAGATCATGCCCGACGACATGCGCCTGGGCGAGCGGCTGCGCCGCGAAAGCATTCACATGGCCTGGCTCAATACCAGCGGCGTCCAGGGCTACAATCCCGCGTCCCACGCGCCGGCCATGCTGGAGATGTTCGGGATCCCCTATGTCGGCCATGATCCCCTGGCGGCAACGTCGTTGGACAACAAGCACACCTTCAAGCGCGAGCTGAGCGGCGTCGGCATTCCAACCGCCCCGTTCATGACTTGGCACCTCTCGCGCGGGCCGTTCCTGCCGAAAATGAACAGCCGCTTCGCCCGGATATTTGGCGAGCACCATGGGCCGTTCGTCGTCAAGCCGATCTCGGGCCGAGCTTCGCTGCATGTGCACGTCGTGGACGATGTGGGCGATCTGCCCGAAGCGGTCGACGAGGTGTTCAACGCGACCGACAACCTGGTCCTGATCGAGACCTATCTCCCCGGGCGCGAATTCTGCGTCTCGGTATGCGGATCGCTGGTCGCTCGCAAGGGTCGGCTCACGCGGCGCAGCATTCCCTTTGTGTTCTCCAAGCTGGAGAGAATGTTCGAGCCGGACGAGCGGATCTTCACATCGATGGACGTGCGGCCGATCCGCCCGGGCCGTTTCCGCCGGCCTGATCCGGTCACCGATGCCGCAATCATGTCCCAGCTCGGTGTCCTCGCCCGCGACATCTTTCTGGAATTCAACCTGAGCTCGCTGATCCGGCTCGACGTGCGCGCCGCCGCCGACGGGCGCCTCATGGTGCTGGAAGCCAATGTGAAGCCCGACCTGACGCGCCCGTCCAGCGATACGACGAGCCTCGTCTGCGCCGGGCTCTACGAGTACGGCATGGAATATGACGATCTCATTCTCTCGCTGCTCGCCGATCGTCTCGATGTCCTCCTCAGCCAGAGACGGTCTGCGGTGCGTCATCTGATCGACCTGCTCGACTAACGGCCGGACGCCTGACCGCCATGAAACCACAAACCCTTAGCCGGCGCTTGATCGATGGCGCGACGATGTTCATCGTGACGGGGCTGTCGCTCCTGCTGCTGCTTTACGTGGGCTACGGCGAGGCAAACCGCACCTATGAGCAGTTCACCATCGAAAAGCTCACCGCCCAGGGCGGCACCGCGCAGAACGCGATCGAGAACTACCTGCGCGCCGGCTTGCCGCTCAAGCAATTTGTCGGCTTCACCACCCTGGCCGAGCCGATCGTCGAGAACGACGATATCGACGCGCTCGTGGTCTATGACACGGCCGGCCGGCAGCTTTTCGTCGTGACGGACAAAGCGAAGCCGAAGCTGCCCGAACCCTCGGCCGCAATCAAGCGGGTGAAGGACCGGGTCGAAGTCGACTTCGAGGGCACGCACTACCAGATCATCCTGCCGCTGCGCAGCCGGTTCGAGACGGTGGGCAGCCTCGTGGTCCTGTCGCCGAAATCGATCACGGCCGCAAGGGTAGCCCACAGCTTCCGGCCGCTGACGATCCTCCTGCTCGCCCTGTCCGTCGTGTTCGCGGCGTTCGTCTCGATCGCGGCACCGCGCCTGGCGCGTGTGCGCGCGCCCTGGATGCAGATCACCTACGGGCTGACCTTCATCGCCATGGCCGGGGCTGTGATCGGCACCCTGGTCAATCTCTACGCCGAGGGCATCCAAGGCAAGGCCAAGGAGGCGGCGTTCACGCTGTCGCAACGGCTCATCTACGCCGTAGAATACAATATCCGCTTCAACGATTTCGACGGTCTCGAGCGGACCTTCGCCGATTACCGCCGCCTCAATCCGGAAATCAAGGAAGCGGCGCTGCTCATCAACAACGTCATCAAGATCGATACCGATCCCGGCAAGGTCGGCAAGCCTTGGAGCGTGGATGAGAACGCGTTTGAATATACCGTCGACCTGTCGCGCGCCGGCCAGGCGCGGCGCGTCCACGTGATCGTCGCCGTCCCGACCCATCTCGTTTATCGCCAGGTTGAGCGCAGCGTTAGAAACTTCGCCGCCCTGTTCGTGGCCTCATGCTTCTTTGCCGGTCTCTTCCTACAAGTCGCGGCGTCGATGCAGCGGCTGCGGCTGGCGCCGTCGCGTGCCGCCACGAGCGGGAGCACCAGACTGCGTGATGAATCCGCGCTCGCCGTGGTGAAGCCGATCTTCTTCCTCGCGGTGTTCATCGAGAGCCTGACCTACTCCTTCCTGCCCCGCTTCATGCAGGACGTCGCCTCCGCATCGGGCGTGTCGCCAGGCTTCGCTTCCGCACCCTTCACCGCCTATTATCTCTGCTTCGCCCTCAGCTTGATCCCAGCCGGCCATTTCTCGGAGCGTCACGGCCCGCGATCGCTGATCTGGTGCGGACTGCTGCTGGCGGGCGCGAGTATGCTCAGCCTGACACTGCCGCTCGGCATGGCCATGGCCACGCTGGCGAGAGGCCTGTCCGGCGTCGGCCAAGGCATGGTGTTCATCGGCATCCAGGCTTACATCCTTGCGGTCGCCTCGCCCGAAAAGCAGACGCAGGGCGCCGCGATCATCGTGTTCGGCTTTCAGGGCGGCATGATCTCGGGGATGGCGATCGGATCGCTGCTCGTTACCTACCTGCTGCCGACGGGCGTGTTTGCCATCGGCGCCGGCGTCGCCATCGCGACGGCGCTCTATGCGATCGTCCTCATGCCGGCCGATGGGGACCGGAAGCATAGCGAGGCGGGATTCGATTCCGCACTGAAGCGCGTCGGCGGCGACATGCTTAAGGTGATGCGGAGTGTCGAGTTCCTGAAGACGATGTTCTTCATCGGCGTGCCGGCGAAGGCGATCTTGACCGGGATCATTACCTTCGCCCTGCCGCTGCTCCTTGGTCGGGAGGGCTATCGTCAGGAGGAGATCGGGCAGGTCATCATGCTCTATGCCCTCGCGGTCGTTGCGGCGAGCACGCTTGTCTCGCGCCTGGTCGATCGCACCGGCCAGACGGCGTCCACGTTGTTCTGGGGCGCCATCATCAGCGGCGTCGGGTTGGTCCTCATCGGGCTTATGGGCTCGGACGCGCTCGGCCACGGGAACGCGAGCACGGCAATCGTCGTCCTCGGCGTCATTCTCGTGGGCGGCGCTCACGGCTTCATCAACGCGCCTGTAGTCACCCACATCGCCCACTCGGAACTGGCGGCCCAGATCGGCGCCAACCCGGCGACGGCGACATACCGCTTCCTTGAGCGCCTCGGCCACGTCGCCGGTCCGATCCTGCTCGCCCAATTCTTCCTGATATGGGGCCAGAGCGCCAACATCATCGCCTGGCTCGGCATCGCGACGATGATCCTTGGCGTCTTCTTCATCTTCCGGCGCACGCCACCCGGCAAGCGCCGCCCGGCCGAGGAGGTTCCGGAGATCGGCAACATCGACGGGCGGCGGTTCGGCCTGAGCAAGGCGATCGCCGCGGGCGCCTTGTTGATGGCGCTCGTCTGCCCCGCCTTTGCCGAGGGCAAGCCCGGATACGCCCCGTGGTTCCAATACCACCCAGACGCGCAGGCAGCCTGGCAGATTTCCGAGGTGCCGGGAAATTCGCATCAAGTTTCGATACGCCGCAACGTCGGAGACAGGCGCGCGGCCTGGCGCCGCGTCCTCGTGCTCTACCCGCGCGCCTCGTCGGCCTATGACATCGCCATGGACGAAATCCTCGACGTGTTTGACGCCAAGGAGATCAACGCCGACCTGCTGGTCATCAACTTCGAGACCGACGATGCGAGCGGTAAGGACGCGCTTCGCCTCGCGCAGGAGGGCAAATACGAGCTGATCTTTGCCATGGGATCGGAGTCGACCGCCTGGCTCTATGACCACTATCGCGGCGGCGCGATCCCCGTCGTATCGGTCTGCTCGAAAGATCCGGTCCTGCTCGGCCAGGCGCGCGATTACGCCAGCGGAAGCGGCACCAATTTCGCGTTCACGTCGCTCAATATGCCGACTGAAGTGCAGATGGCTTACGTGCAGGAACTCAAGCCGGAACTCAAGAACTTCGCGGTGCTGGTCGACAGCAAGAACGTCAGCGCAGTGCAGACCCAGGCGGAGCCGATAGCGGCGCTTGCCAAGCGGCGCGGCATCCAAGTCATTTGGGGCGCGGTCCAGAATCCCGCCACGGCGCGCGAGGAACTGGCCGATATCGTCAAGAACGCCGTCCGTCAGATGCGCAAGAGCGACCCCGATCTCAGCAAAAGCCTGTTTTGGGTCACCGGCAGCACCTCGGTCTTCCGCGAAATCAGGACGATCAACGAGAACGCCGACCGCGTGCCGGTCGTGAGCGTCGTCCCCGAGGTGGTCAAGACGGGCGACGACACGGCCGCGCTCGCCATCGGCATCAGCTTCGAGAGCAATGCCCATCTCGCGGCAATATATGGCGCCGACATTCTCGAGGGACGGGTAAAGGTCGGGGACCTCAAGGTCGGCGTCGTGTCGCCGCCCGATATCGCCATCAGCTTCCGCAAGGCGCGCGAGATCGGGCTCAAGGTGCCCTTCCACTTCTTCGAGAGCGCCAGCTTCGTCTACGACTATGATGGCCGCGCGGTCCGCACCATCGCCAACAAAACTCCCGCCGACAACTGACCGGTCGACCACGCCCGGCGCGCCGCGGCTTTACAGATCATTTTGCCGGGTTCAATCGCCGCGACTGCCGGGCCGCTCCAACGCCGCACGATCCCAGCCGCCACGATCGGCCACCGCCTCGTAGGTTGTCCGCGCAAAGTCGAGGAGCCGGTCATCGGGCGCGTCGGCCTCCCTGACCGCATCGTAGGGCAGGATGAACTCGCGCAGCTTGTCATGGTAAAAAGCGGCCAGCGGCCGGACCGGCGCTCCGGCAAATTCTGGCGGCTCAGGATAGCCATAGGCGTAGAAGGCAGGCCCGTCGATACCCTGGCCACCGGGCCAGAAGCCGCAGCTGCTCTGTTCGTGAGAATAGGCTTCATCCTCGATGATGTTCGGCGGCCCCGGGCGCCGTGGCGCCTTCCGACCGGAGAAGCAAGTAACATTGAGATCGAAGCTGCCCCAGAAGAAATGTACCGGACTCGCCTTGCCGAGAAACCGCGAGCGGAAAGCGGTGAGCACGCGGTCGACCTGCACGAGGATACGCCAGAACCGGTTGACGTAGTCCGTATCGTAGGCGCGATGCTCGCGATCCTCGTCGAAGGGAATCGGATCCGGGACCTCCACCGGCATCACCCAGATCCGCACCTCGAGCCCGAGTGTGCGCAGCGCGCCCATGAGTTCGCGATAGAAATCGGCGACGGGATAGGGCCTGAGCGGGAAGCTTTCGGTGACGCCCTCGCTGGTGGCGATGACGAGGCGATGATCGATGAAGTCGAAATCGATCTGGAAGCTTCGCTGACCGTAAGGGATGGGAGAGGTCGTCAGCCCGGTACAGGTGACATAGAGCGGCACCTGCCACCAGTGATTGATCATCGGCGCCAGCGCCAGCCGGATCTTGCCGACGATCTGAGTCCACATATGGAGCGTGTCGCACGTGGCTTTCCACTCCATCAGCGGCAGGCTCGGCCAGGGATCGGTTCCGGCAATGCCATGATAACGCTTGCTGTCGGGCATGCTGGCCTCCGCTATGGGTCGCCGCATGGGAACGATAACATGCCGTGCGTCGAGCGTCGCGCTTCGCGGACCCGCGATCGGTTGATAATTCCACGACGCGCATCAACCTCAAAAACCGTTTACTCCCCAAGCATCGGGCGTCACTGCCGCATGATCAACCCACGCACCCTGCCTTGCGACGAAGCGGCGATCCGGTCCACCCGAAGCACGCAAACCTGCGCGCGCGGCGCCAAGCCCTGGGTGCTGGCGGCGGCGATCCTCGGCTCGGCCATGGCCTTCATCGACGCCACGGCGGTCAACGTCGCTTTGCCGGCGATGGAAGCCAGCCTCGCCGCCTCGGTCGCGGCGATGCAGTGGGTGATCAACAGCTACACGCTGTTTCTGGCGGCGTGCCTACTGATCGGCGGCGTCGCCGGCGACCGCTTCGGCCGGCGGCGTGTCTTTGTCGCGGGCATCGGCATCTTCACCGCGGCATCGGTCTGGTGCGGCGTGGCGCCGAGCATCACCCAGCTGATCGCGGCGCGCGCGGTGCAGGGCGTCGGCGGCGCCCTGCTGGTTCCGAGCACGCTCGCCATCATCGGCGCCGCCTTCGAGGCGACGGAGCGTGGCCGCGCCATCGGCACCTGGGCCGGCTTCTCCGCCATCACCACCGCGCTCGGCCCGGTGCTGGGCGGCTGGCTGGTCGACGCCTTGTCCTGGCGCGCCCTCTTCTTCATCAACGTGCCGATCGCCGTTCTGACCGTGTGGATCACGCTATGCCATGTCCCGGATAGCCGCGACCCCGAAGCGCCGAGCGAGCTCGACTGGCCAGGCGCGCTGCTGGCTCTTGCAGGTCTCGGCAGCGTCGTCTTCGGGCTGATCGCCTCCTCCGATCTCGGCTGGCGACACCCGGCAGTCGCCGGCTCGCTGGTGGCGGGGCCGCTGCTGCTCGCCGCCTTTGCGTGGCACGAGAAGCGCAGCCGAGCACCGATGATGCCGCTCGCGCTGTTCCGGTCACGGACCTTCACAGGCATCAATCTCGTGACGTTGCTGCTCTATGCCGCGCTGGGTGGCGTCTTCTTCTTTCTTCCCTTCGATCTCATCCAGGTGCATCGCTATTCGGCCACGCAGGCCGGCGCGGCCTTCCTGCCCTTCACCGTGATCATGGGCGGACTTTCGCGCTGGTCGGGTGGGTTGCTCGATCGTTTCGGCGCGCGGCTGCCGCTGATCGTCGGGCCGACGATCGCGGCGGTGGGATTCGCCCTCCTCGCCATTCCCGGTGCGGATGGCAGCTATTGGACGAGCGTTTTCCCGGCGATGGTGATCCTCGGCCTGGGCATGGCAATTGCCGTCGCACCACTCACCACCGCCGTCATCAATGCCGTGCCTGACCGCGAGGTCGGCGTCGCCTCCGGCATCAACAACGCCGTGGCGCGCGTCGCCGGCTTGCTTGCCGTCGCCGTGCTCGGCGCGGTAGCCCTCGCCATCTATGACGGCGCGCTGGCTCGCGCCCTGGCCGCGCCAGACGTGCCGCCGGAGGTCAAGGAAGCCCTGGCGAGCCTGCGCGGCAAATTCGCCGCCGACGCCCTGTCGGGGATCGAGGGACCGGGCCGGCAGCTCGCCCAATCCGTCGCCGCCAACGCCATCGTCGCGAGCTTTCGCGTCGTTGCCCTGTCGAGCGCTGCACTCGCGCTGGCGGCCGCGCTGTGCGCGGCGCTGACAATCGCTGCCGTCGGTCCCCGAAAATGAGCAGCGTCAGTCGATCGCGAGAGCGGCGCTCTGGATCGCCTCGGCAAGGGTGGGATGGATGTGGATGGCATCGCCGATCACCGTATAGGGCGCCCTGGCGTTCATCACATCGATATAGCTATGCACCAGTTCGGCGCCGTCCGAGGCGAGCACCGCCGCGCCGAGGATCAGGCGCGAGCGCGCATCGACGACGAGCTTGATGAAGCCCTGCGTCTCGCCGATCTCGGCGGCCTTACCGTTGCGCGCCATGTCGAAGCGGCCGATCTTGACCTCATGCCCGGCCCGTCGCGCCTCGCTCTCGCTCATGCCGACGCGGCCGAGCTCCGGATCAGTGAAGATGGCATAGGGCACCACGCGCCTCGTCGTCCGCGTGCCGTCGCCGGCCATCTGCGACAGCAGCACGCGATGATCGTCCCAGGAGGTGTGCGTGAATTGCGGCCCGCCGCGAATGTCGCCCGCCACCCACACGCCCCGAACGTTTGTCTGGAGCCTCTTGTTCGCCTCGACGATGCCCCGCGGCGAGACGGCAACGCCGATGGTGTCGAGCCCCAGAGCGTCGGTATTGGGCTGACGGCCAACGGCGATGAAGAGATGCGAGGCCGCGAGCGAGGACGAGCCGTCCTCGCCGAGCCTGACGGTGATCCCGTCCCTGCCCGGCTCGATGCGCGTGACCGGCGTGTTCAGCCGGAACTCGATGCCTTCGGCCTGAAGGAATGTCTGCATCGCGTCGGCGACTTCCTTGTCCTCGTGGCCGGCGACTTGGCCGGAATGCTCGATGACGGTCACACGGCTGCCCATCCGGCGATAGAACTGCGCCATCTCGAGACCGATCGCGCCGCCGCCGATCATGGCGAGATGCGCGGGCAGCTCGGTGAGCTCGAGCCAGTTCTCGGCGTCGATGACTTTGACCTCCTTGAGCCCGTCGATCGGGGGGATGGCGCTCCGCGTGCCGGTGTTGAGCACCACCTGGTCGGTGGTGACGGCACCATTCTCCAGACGCACGCGGAAGGCGCTTCCCTGACACCCGTCGAGGCGCGCATGGCCGCGCAGCAGCTTCGGGTTCTTGCTGCCGGCGAACCCGGCCTCGAGCCTCTGGCGCGATGCCGCCGAGATCTGCCGCGCCCGCTCGATCACGGCGCAGAAATTGACATCGACCGACGGAATCTTCAGCCCGAACTCCGCGCCGCGCCGCGTCATGTGCGCGAGCCGCGCCGAGGCGATCGCGGCCTTGGTCGGCGTGCAGCCGAAATTCACGCAGGAGCCGCCGAGATGCTCGCGCTCGGCGAGCGCGACACGCTTGCCGGCTCGCGCCAGCGCATGGGCCAGCGGGATGCCCGCCTGGCCGCCGCCGATGATCAGCAGGTCATAGTGATTGGCCGGTGCCATGCCTCATCTCCGCCGCGCCGGTCGGGCGCGGACCATCGTGGCTGGCCGGAATCAGAGAGCGCGACAACAGAACGCGCCGACAATGCCCGAGTTCCAAGCACGGGACTTCTCAAGCGCGCGCGTCCAGCGGATCAGGCGGCGCGCCAACGCTGCGCCGCGGCGACGAGCCGGTCGAAGGTCAGGTCGAGCACAATGGCGAGAAGGCCGACCAGGATCGCGCCTTGCAGCACAT
>DASVOY010000231.1:0-2979 GCA_036383115.1 Allostellaceae bacterium | reverse complement strand
CGGCGCCGCGCGCCTGGGCGTAGTCGACGGTGGTGATCTCGCGCCCGAGATCGTCGAGCAGGTCGCGATTGTGCCTCTCGGCGAAGAACCCGACGATGTCCGTCGCCATGTCCTCGCCGATGCCATGAATATCGTTGAGCTCGCGCCACGCCTCGCTCTCGTGGTCCTGCGCCGCGGTCATCGACTCGCTCCAGCGGCTGAAGTGCCGGTAATGGCGGGCGAGGAGCTTCGCGGTCTGCTGCCCGACCTGGGGAATGCCGAGCGCGTAGATGAAGCGGTCGAGCGTGATCCTGCGCCGCGCCTCGATCGCGTCGCGGAGCTTCCGCGCGCTCTGCTCGCCCCAGCCCTCGCGCTCGGCGGTGACGGCGGGGTCGAGGCGGAAGATGTCGGCGGGCGTGCGGATGTGCTTGTCCTCACAGAATGCCTGGATGTGCTTGGCGCCAAGTCCTTCGATGTCGAAGGCGCCGCGCGAGACGAAATGGCGCAGGCGCTCGACCACCTGCGCCGCGCAGATGAGGCCGCCGGTGCAGCGCCGCACCGCCTCGCCGGGCTCGCGAACGGCGAGGCTGCCGCAGATCGGGCAATGATCGGGGAAATGATAGGGGCGGCTCCCCCTGGGGCGGCGCTCCTTCACCACCGTCACCACCTGGGGGATGACGTCGCCGGCGCGCTGGATCACCACCGTGTCGCCCTCGCGGATGTCCTTGCGCGCGATCTCGTCCTCGTTGTGCAGAGTGGCGCGCTGCACGACGACGCCGCCGACGGTGATCGGCTCGAGCATGGCGACAGGGGTGAGGGTACCCTGGCGGCCGACCTGGATGATGATCTCCTTGAGCACGGTCTGCGCCTGCTCGGCCGGGAACTTATGCGCGATCGCCCAGCGCGGCGCTCGGGCGGCGAATCCGAGCCGGTCCTCGAGGTCGAGGTCGTTGACCTTGTAGACGACGCCGTCGATGTCGTAGGGGAGATCGGAGCGCTTGGCGGCGGTCTCGCGATGGAAGGCGAGCACCTCGCCGACACCATGGCAGAGCGTCGAGAGCGGGTTCACCGGCAGGCTCCAGGCGCGGAAATGCTGGAGCACCTCCCAATGCGTCCGGCCGAGTTGGCGCGCGGCCTCGCGCGGCGACACTTCACCCCAGGCATAGGCGAAGAATTTGAGCGGCCGCTTCGCGCTGATCTCCGGGTCGAGCTGGCGCAGCGATCCGGCGGCCGCGTTGCGAGGGTTGGCGAAGACCGGCTCGCCCGCCTTCTCGCGCTCGGCGTTGAGCGCGAAGAAACCCGCGCGCTCCAGATAGACTTCGCCGCGGATCTCGATCGCGTCCGGCCAGCCGCTGCCCTTCAGCTGCTGCGGCACCGTCTTGAGCGTCTTGATGTTGGCGGTCACGTCTTCGCCGGTGATGCCGTCGCCGCGCGTCGCCGCCAACACGAGCTTCCCGCGTTCGTAACGCAGTGAGCAGGAGAGGCCGTCGATCTTGGGCTCGGCCGCGACTTCGATCGTCGCGGGGTCGACGCGCGCCAAGTCCTCCGGGCGGCGGAAGAAGTTGCGCACGCTGGCGAAGAAGGCCTGCACGTCCTCGTCATCGAAGGCGTTGTCGAGCGACAGCATCGGCTTCGCATGGGTGACCTTGGCGAAGCCGGTGGCGGGCGCCGCACCGATGCGGTGGGTCGGGCTGTCGGCGCGGACAAGTTGCGGAAAGCGCTGCTCGATCGCGCTGTTGCGCCGGCGCAGCGCGTCGTATTCCGCATCGGAGATCTCCGGCGCGTCCTTCTCGTAGTAGAGCCGGTCGTGATGGGCGATCTGTTCGGCGAGACGCTTCAGCTCCGCCTTCGCCTGCTTCTCGGTGAGCTCCTCGATCGGCGGCGCCTTGGCGCCGCGGGTCACGGCGCGGCTCCGGCCATCAGGCTCGCGGCCGCGGCGCGCGCCTCGGCGGTGACGGCGCTGCCCGACAGCATGCGCGCGATCTCCTCGCGCCGCTCGTCGGTGGAGAGTTCCTCGACACGGGTGAGCGTGCGCGCCTGCGCCTGCTGCTTGGCCACGCGCCAATGATGCGCGCCGCGCGCCGCGACCTGCGGCGAGTGGGTGACGACCAGCACCTGCAGCTCCTCGCCGAGGCGGTGCAGCCGGTCGCCCACCGCCGCGGCGACGGCACCGCCGATGCCGCTGTCGACCTCGTCGAACACCAGCGTCGGCACCGGAGAGGTCCGGGCGAGCACCACCTTGAGCGCCAGCATGAAGCGCGACAACTCGCCGCCCGACGCGATCTTTGCCAGCGGCCCCGGCGGCGTGCCGGGATTGGTCGCGACCTCGAAATGGACGCGCTCGAAGCCCTGCTCGCCCCAGCCGTTCTCGTCCAGCGGCGTGAGCACGGTCGCAAACCGCGCCTTGTCGAGCTTCAGGGGCCCGAGCTCCTTCATCACCGCCGGGTCGAGCGCCTTCGCCGCCTGCCGGCGCTTCTTGCCGACCGTCTCGGCGGCGGCGACATAGGCGAGCCGCGCCTCGGCCTCGCGCTGCAGGAGCCGCGTCACGTTGCCGCCGCCATCGTCGAGCGCTGCGATCCGCGATGATATCTCGGCGCGCAGCGCCGGCAGCGCGTCGAGCGGCACGTTGTGCTTGCGCGCGAGCGCGCGCAGCGCGAAGAGCCGCTCCTCGACCTTCTCCAGGCTCGCCTCGTCGCGGCCGAGCCCGCGCGCGGCCGCCTCGATCTGCGCTGCCGCCTCCGCCGCCTCGACCGCGGCGCGCTCGAGCGCCGCCAGCGCCGCGTCGAGCCGTCCGCCGGCCTTGTCGCGCAGGCGCTCGAGCTGGCGCGCGGCAGCGTGGAGCGCGCGCTCGCCGCCGCGCTCGCCGGTGAGTTCGGCCAGCGCCGTATCGAGCGCCTCCGTCAGCTTCTCGCGGTTCATGAGGAGTACACGCTGCTCCGCGAGCGCCGTCTCCTCGCCGGGCTGCGGGTCGAAGGTATCGAGCTCGGCGAGGGCGTGGCG
>DASVOY010000230.1:0-6478 GCA_036383115.1 Allostellaceae bacterium | reverse complement strand
CCTTGTTGCTCGGAACGGCCGGCATGACCGCCAAAGCACTCAATGTCCGCGGTCCTCGCGCCAGAGGCCGAGCTTTTCCTGCACCGGTCGGTCGGAGAAGCTGAACAGCACCGCGTCTTCGGAGGCGGCGCGATGGCTGTGGCGCGCCCAGCTCGGCACGACGAAGACGTCGCGCGGGCCCCAGGCGAGCGCCTCGTCGCCGACGCGCGTCTCGCCCTGTCCTTCGATGCAGACGAAGACCGTGCCGTCGGTCGAGCGGTAGGGCGCGCCGGAAAAACCCTTGGGCAGGAGCTGCATGAAGGTCGCCATGGTCGGCATGGCGTAGTCGCCCGTTGCCGGGTTGACATACCGCATCTTGAGGCCATGACACGGGTCCCACGCCTCGTGCCTGCGCATGGTCTCGAGCGCGTCCCGGGTACGCGCATAGGGATAATTGAACACCGGCGAGGTCTTCGTTTCCGGCTTCCAATCCACTGGCAGCAGCCCCGTGCCATAGCGCGCCAGCGAATCACCGGCGGGCCGCGTCACCATCTGCTGTTCGGCGTTGCCCGGCTCCATGAAGCCGGCATCGAGCAGGCTTACCAGCGGGATGTCGAGCCCGTCGAGCCACACCATCGGCTTGTCGCTGTCGTTGCCATGGTCATGCCAGGTCCAAGACGGCGTGATGACGAAATCGCCGGGGCTCATATAGGTGCGCTCGCCGTCGACGGCGGTGAAGGCGCCTTGGCCCTCCAACACGAAGCGCAGCGCCGACTGGCTGTGGCGATGCGCCGGCGCGACCTCGCCCGGCAGGATGAGCTGGAGTCCGGCATAGAGCGTGTGGGTGATCGACGCCTTGCCCTTGAGCGCGGGGTTCTCGAGGATGAGGACGCGCCGCTCCGCCTCCTTGGCGGTGATGAGCGCGCCCGAGCGCATCAGATAGGGCCTGACATCGTCGTAATGCCAGATCACGGGCACGCAAGGCGTCGCCGGCTCGCGCGTGATCAGCGCGCGCAGCACCTCCCAGAGCGGCGCCATGTTCTTGGGCGCGAGCTCGTTGTAGAAGGCTTGGCGCTCGGGCGTGCGTTGCGGGGCGTGGTCCATGGCTCTCCTCCGCGGCGGCTGCCCCTACGCGGCTTCCGCGACCTCGGGCAGCTTCAGCTTGAGATGGTCCTCGACGAGCGCGCGCGCCCGCTGCAGATAGTCGGCGCGCATCTCCTCGTTGCTACGCTGCTTGATGGCGAAGCGCCGGTAAAGCGCATTGTTCTCCGAGCCGCTCCGGCCGAAGAAGGCGGGCAGCATCGGGAAGTATCGGTCGATCGCGTCCTGCACCTTGGCGCGACCCTCCGCCGTCTGGCACAGCTCGGTGCAGAAATCCTTGCCGAACTGGGCGTGGAAGCGCTCCTCGGGCATGGTCATGCGCGCGAGGTTGCGCAACGGATGGAAGGTGCAGTGCAGGAGGTCCTCGACCTGCAGGATCTCGGCGAGGTCGGCGAGCAGCTTGATGACGCAGAACTCCTCCCACGTCTTGAGCGGGAACTCGAAGATTGACAGCGGCCGCTTGCCGGTGGGCGTCATCTCCTCGGCCGGCACGCCGATCTGCTCGCCAAGCTCGCGGAAGCGGACATGGTGGCCGTATTCCTCCATGGCGACACGGCAGGTGAGCCACTTGGCATAGGGCGTCGGCGCCAGCGCGATCGCCGGCTCGTCGAACACCTGCGCGCCATAGAGCTCGTTCACCGCATGGCTGCGGACGATCTTGCGGATCGCTGTCCGGTATTCGGCGGGCGCATCCTTGAGCTCGTCGACGGTCTTGATCGCGGTGGGGGCGGTGGCCATGGTCGTCGTCCTTCGTCCTTCCTCTCAGAGCAGCGGCTCCCCGCTGAACGCCTCAAGATCGGTGCCGAGCGGGAGATAATGCGGCCGGAGATCCCGCGCGACCGCCGCGCCGAGCCCGTCGAGGCCGGGGCTCGCGAGGCGAGCGATCGGGCGCGGCTGCGAGAACAGGAAGATCTCGCGCCCGCGCACGCCGAAGAGCTGCCCGCTCACCTCGCAGGCTTCAGGCCCCGCGAGCCACGCGACGAGTTCGGCCACGTGACGCGCCGGCACCTTCATCGCGTGCTCCTTGTAGCTCGCCTGCGCCGGATTGGCCGGCTTGATCGATTCGGTGACGCGTGTCGCGGCGAAGGGCGCGACCGCGTTGCAGGTGACGAGGCTCCGCTGCATGTCGAGTGCCACGACGCGGGTCAGCCCGAGGAGCCCGGCCTTGGCGCTGGCATAGGCGGCTTGGCCGTAATTACCGTAGAGCCCGGCCGTCGAGACGATGTTGACAATGCGACCCCAGCTATAGGGCGTGCCGCCGCGCAGCGCCTTGGCCTGCTCGCGCATCACCGGCGTCGCCGCGGCGAGGATGTGGAAAGGCGCCGAGAGGTTGGTGCGGATCACCGCGTCCCAGGCGAGCGCATCGGCCTTGAAGATGAAGGCGTCGCGGATGATGGCGGCGTTGTTGACGACGATGTCGAGCCCGCCGAAGCGGTCGACCGCGAGCGACACGGCGGCTGCGGCCGCAGACGGGCTGGCGATACTTTCGGTAAAGGCGGCGGCGCGGCTGCCGCGCCGCTCCGCCACGCCGCGCGCGACGCCGGGGTCGCTGCCGCTGCCGTCGCTCGCCGTGCCGTGGTCGGCAATGACGACTGATGCGCCTTGCGCGTGGAGCAGCTCGGCGACGGCGCGGCCGATGCCGCGTGCCGCGCCGGTGACGAGCGCCACCCGGCCTTCGAGCGCCGGGCTCACGGCGCGCCCGCCGTGGCGTTCAGCGCCTGCTTTTCGGCCTCGGTATAGAAGGCGTCGGCGTGGACGTCCTCGCGGCGCATGCCGAGTCCGTTGACGAGCAGGACCGTCGCCGCCTCGACCATCGGCGGCGGTCCGGCGAGATACGCCTTGGCGCCGTCGAGCTCGGCGAGATCGGCGGCGACCGCCTCATGCACCAGCCCGACGCGGCGCGCGGTGGCGCGGCTCGGCTGGGACAGCACCGGCGTGAAGCGCAGATTGCCGTGGCGCGCGGCGAGGCCGCGGAAATGATCCTCGAGATAGAGGTCGTGCTCGTCGCGCGCGCCGAAATAAAGATGGATGGGCTGCCCCATGCCGGCAGCGAGCGCGGTCTCGACGATCGACTTGACCGGCGCAAGGCCGGAGCCGCCGGCGATCGCCACAATCGGCCCGCCATGCTTCTCGCGCAGCCAGGACGAGCCGTAGGGCCCATCGACGATGACTTCTTCGCCGAGCCTCAGCTTCTCCGCGACGTATGCGCTGGCGCTGCCCCCGCCCATGCGGCGGATATGGAATTCGAGCATCGGCTCCTCCGGCCGGTTGGCCATCGAGTAGTCGCGCGGCGGCACGTCGGCGAAGCGCAGACTGGCATATTGGCCGGCGGAGAAGGTGAAAGGCCCGCCCGACTGGATCTCGAGCCGGACGCGCCTGATGTCATGCGTCGCCTGCTGCAGCCCGACGACGCGGCAGACGAGGCGGCGCTGCGGATGGAGGACGACGTCGTCGACCTCGAGCCAGGTCACCGCGGCATCGCTCCACGGCACCGCGCGACAGGCGAGGATCAAGCCGTCGGCGCGCTCGGCGTCGCTCAGCGCGAAGGGCGAATAGGGCGAAAGCTCGACTTCGCCGCATTCCAGTCGCGATTTGCAGGCCCCGCAATTGCCGGACCGGCAGCCATGGGGATAAGGGACGCCCTGCGCCAGGGCCGTCTCAAGAATCGTGTCGCCGGCCTCGACCATGATCGGGTCGGGATGCTGGCGGATGCAAACAACGAAGCCCATCCGGCTCTCTTGTAACGCTTGCGCCAGGAATTGCCACCAGTTAAGTTTGCGGCACCGACTGTTCGGCAGACAAACAATTTTCCCGGTTCCCCGTTTCACGGTCAAGTGGAAGGTTGATCAGGGATGAGGCTGTACTCGCCCCGGCTTCGCCGCATTAACCATACTGTGCCGCGGAAGGCGCATGGCGGGCCATCGGCCGCGATCGCTCCGTGTCGCGTTTGCGACGGCGCGAATGCGCCATACAGTGCCTGGCCAACGCGGGCAACGAGCTCGCAACCCGTTAGAATCGAAGGCGCCCGGTCAGGGGGGTTGACCGGGCGCCGGAAGCGCCGTTGGGGGAGTCCGATCCCGCTGGGGGGCAAGACCGGACAGTCGGAGGGAGGGTCCACCGACCGCTTCAAACTCACAAATGGGGCGTTAACGATCTATTGAAAAATGCGCAAGACGCATTTCACTGTTGCGTGGATCGCATATCTCTAGGGCGCCTCCAACATCTCGACGACCACGTCGCGGCAGGCTTCGGGCGCCTCGAAAATCATCATGTGATTGGTGCCGGGCAGCATCATGAGTTGCGAGCGAGGAACGAGCGCCGCCATGTCGCTCATGCAGGCCGCGACCCAGCCACGGTCGGGCAGGGCAGGGTCGCTCCCCACCAGATGGATCGGCACTCGCGCCGCCGGCAGGCGATTCCAGATGTCGGCGGTGCGATGGCTGCGGAAGATGGCGGATTCGACCTCGGGCGGGCAGCACAGCACGTAGCCGCCCTGGGCCAGCGGCCGCAGCGTGGCCCGGCAATGCGCGGCCAGCAGCTCCGGGCGGAAGCGCTGGAACATGCCGCGCGTCTGCAGCGCCTGGCGGAGCGACTCGGGGCTTGGCCAATGCGCCCGCCGCGCCGCGCTGCGGGTGATGAGCGCCATCTGCTTCTCGCACGCCTCGGCATAGTGCGGCGATTGCGGCGGCGGGAAGATCGGCGGCTCGAACAGCGTTGTGCTGGCCCAGGGCAGCGGCGCGGCGCGCGTGGCGAGAATCAAGCCCGCGGCGGCGTTGAGCGAATGTCCGGCGTAATGCAGCCGGGCGCCGTCGAGCCGCTCAGCCACCGCGTCGGCCACCAGCGCGAGATCGTCGGCGAAGCGGTCGACATGGAACACACGATCGAGCAGCCCTTCGGGCCAGCGTGCGCCGCCGTGGCCGCGCGCGTCGAAGGCGAAGACGCGCGCGTGGCGCGACAGCTCTCGCAGCCACGGCTCATAGGACCCCGCGGCGAGCCCATTGGCGTGGCCGAACAGCACTCCCGGCGCGGTCGCCGGTCCGCCAAGCGCATAGACCGGCAGCACTGCGCCGTCCGGCGTCGGCACCGCGAACGCATCGCCATCGGCGAGCGAAAGGAAGCGGAAGTTGCTCATCGGGTGATTGAAGAGTCACGCAAAGGAACTTGTCCTCGCCGCCCCCTTTACTCCATTCTCTCCCGCGCCGCCGCAATCACAGCAGGACGATCATGTCGCAGGCTTTCGAGAGGAATGTGGAAAAGCCGGAGCGCGCCGCCAATGGCGCGTCGCTGGGGATGCTGACGACGCTCCTGGGCTACCACCTGCGGCGGGCGCAGATCGCCGTGTTTCAGCATTTCACCGAGACCATGGGCGCGGCCGAGATAACGCCCGGCCAGTTCGGCGTGCTGACGGTGATCGACAGCAACCCCGGCCTGAGCCAGACCCAGCTCGGCAACGCGCTCGGCATCGACCGCTCCACGGTGGTGGCGGTGATCGACCGGCTCGAGTCCCGCGGTCTCGTCGTGCGCGCAGCCTCGCCCAGCGACCGCCGCTCGCATGCGCTGCGCTTGAGCGAGGACGGGGCGCATCTGCTGCGCCGGCTCGAGGAGCTCGTGCGCGCCCATGAGCGCCGCATCGCGCGCGATCTCTCGGCCGAGGACAAGGCTCATCTCATCGATCTCCTGGAGCGTATCGCCCGCCGCGACTGAGCGCGTCACGCCGCGCAGCCCGGCGTCCGCCGCCGGGCGCGGGCGCGGCAGGCCTCGCCGAACGCGGCGAAGAGCGCGCGCGAGAAGGCGTTCTCCATCGCGCGAAACTCCGGATGCCACTGGACGCCGACGACGAAAGCGGCGTCCTTGTGGCGCACCGCCTCGATCTGCCCATCGGGCGCCGCCGCCTCGACGACGAGCGCGGGCGCGAGGCGATCGATGCCCTGGCTGTGCAGGGAGTTGACGACGAGCTCGCGCGCGCCGGCGAGCCGCTCCAGCATCCCGCCCGGGGTCAGCGCCACCGCGTGCGCGCCGTGACCGTAGCGGCGCTCGACATCGCCTTCGGGCGCGCGATGGTCGAGCCGCCCGGCGACCTCGTGGACGCGCTGATGCAGCGTGCCGCCGAGCGCGACGTTGAGCTCCTGGATGCCGCGGCAGATGGCGAGCACCGGCAGGCCCGCGCCGATGGCGGCGCGGATCAGCGGCAAGGTCAGCGCGTCGCGCGGCGCGTCGTGCAGCGTGCCGGGTTCGCTCGGCTCGCCCTCGTAGTGATGCGGCTCGACATTGGAGCGGCTGCCGGTGAGGAGAAGCCCGTCGAGCCGCGCGATCAGCTCGCCGACGGCGATGCGCTCGCCCAGCGCCGGCACGAGGAGCGGCAGCGCACCCGCCGCGTCGCTCACCGCGAGGATGTATT
>DASVOY010000229.1:0-2060 GCA_036383115.1 Allostellaceae bacterium | reverse complement strand
CGCGCCACTGGTCCGGGATGGCGGAGCGCGGCGCCTATTGCGGGCTGCGCTTCCTGGCGGCGGCCTACCGGTTGACCGGCCGCTATGGCTGCATGGTCGCGCTGCTGCCGATCGCGCTCTATTTTCACCTCACCGGCGGCGAGCAGCGCCGCGCGTCGCGGCTCTTCCTGCAGCGCGCCTACAAGGCGCTCGGCAATGGGCGCGAGCCGAGCCGGTTCGATGGCTTGAAGCATTCGCTGGGCTTCGCACGGAAAGCGGTGGAGACCTTCGCCGCCTGGTCGGCGGTATCGACACCGATGCCCTCGACGCGCCCGACAAGGCCGAAATCAATCGCGTCGCGGCCAGCGGGCGCGGCATCATCCTCATCGTCTCGCATCTCGGCAACATCGATCTGACCCGCGCCACGCTCGACGCCGCCACGCGCTCGCGGATCATATCGCTGGTGCATACGCGCCACGCCGAGAATTACGCTCGCCTGCTCGGGCGGTTTCGCCCGGAAGCGGCGGTGAACACGCTGCAGGTCAGCGAGATGAACCCCGGCACCATCATCGCCCTCAAGGAGGCGATCGACCAGGGCGGCTGGGTGGCGATCGCCGGCGACCGCACGCCGGTGCAAGGCGCCGAGCGGACGAGCCAAGTACGGTTCCTCGGCCACGATGCGCCGTTGCCGCAGGGGCCTTATGTCCTCGCCCACCTGCTGGGGTGCCCGGTCTATCTCATGTTCTGCCTGCGCGAGAACGGCCGCCACCGGGTCTATTTCGAGCGCTTCGCCGAGCGCATCGAGCTGCCGCGGCGCGACAAGGAGGCGGCGCTCGCCGAGCTTGCTTCGCGCTATGCGCGCCGGCTCGAGTCCTACTGCCTGCGCGATCCTTTCCAATGGTACAACTTCTTCGATTTCTGGGCGAAGGCGGAGGCGCGATGATTTCCGCGGAGGTGATTGTCAAGGCGCAGTTCTACGACCTCGACCCCATGCAGGTCGTGTGGCACGGCAACTATGCCCGCTTCCTCGAGCAGGCGCGTTGCGCCCTGCTCGACAAGATCGCGTTCAATTACCAGGAGATGTCGGACTCGGGCTATATCTGGCCCGTCGTCGACATGCGGATCAAATACGTGCGCCCGATCCGCTTCGGCCAGGAGGTCCGCGTCACTGCGACCATGGTCGAGTACGAGAGCAGGATCAAGATCGACTACCGCCTCGCCGACCTGGCCACGGGCGAGGTCCTGACCAAGGCGCACACCATCCAGGTCGCGGTCGATGCGGCGACGCAGGAGCTTTGCTTCGAGTCGCCCGCGGTGCTGCGGGAGAGGGTGCAGCGCCTCCTATGAATCGCCGCTTGTTGTTCGCGGTCGGCGTCGCGATGGCGATGGCCGCGACCGGATTTGCCGAGCCGCAGCAGCCGCGCGCCCTGCAGACGGGCGAGGCCATCACTGGCCGCTTCGTCCAGGAGCGGCACCTCGCCGGCCTCGCATCGCCGCTGCGCAGCGAAGGAAGCTTTCTTCTCGCCGCGGGCAAGGGCCTCATCTGGCGGGGCGAGAAGCCGTTCGCGACGATGGTCGTGATCACGCCGGCGGGGATCCTGCAGCTGGTCAACGGCAGCGAGGTGCAGCGGCTGCCGGCGTCGCGGCTGCCGTTCCTCGCGCGGTTCTACGACATGCTGAGCGGCGCGCTGGCGGGCGACTGGACCGCCATGGAGCATGATTTCGCCGTCGACCGGCGGAGCGACGCGCAAGGTTGGAGGATCGCGTTGACGCCGCGGCATCCGGACGATCCGGTCGCGGCGCAGCTGCAGTCGATCACCGTCACCGGCGCCAAATTCGTCGACGCGGTCGAGATCCGCCGCGCCAATGGCGATTGGGAGCATCTGACATTCCTCGGCCAGGCGCTGTCTTCGGCGCCGCTGACGCCGGAGGATGCGCAATTCCTCGACAAGGCCGGCCGGTGAGACTCGCCGCGTTGCTCTGGCTCGGCGCCGTTGCCGCCGCGGTGCTTTACCTGCTCTTCCGGCTGCATGACGGCGTGCAATTCCAGACGGACCTGCTGGCGCTGCTGCCGCAGGAGG
>DASVOY010000228.1:0-3954 GCA_036383115.1 Allostellaceae bacterium | reverse complement strand
AATGCATTGCGGCCGGCGAGGAGGCCGCGCGGCGCGCCTTGCCCGAGATCCGTGACGCGATCCGCATGCTCGGTGTCGGCGTGACCGCCTGGAACCGCAACGCCAAGCCGCGCGCGATGGAGCGCTTCTTCCAGAAGCACTTGAGCGCGGGCGTTCCCGCCGCCATCAAGCAGGTGGCAGTCGCGGCGGAGCCGGAAGCCTATGTAATGATCGAGGACACCCAGGGCCTGCTGGCGCTGGCGCAGATGGGAGTGCTCGAGATCCACCCATGGGGAGCGACCATTGATCGGCCGGAGACACCCGACCGCTTGATATTCGACCTCGATCCCGATGAAGGGCTCGGCTGGGATCGCGTGATCGCCGCGGCTGTCACCGTGCGCGACGCACTTCAAGAGCTTGGATTGCGCAGCTTTCCGAAGACGACCGGCGGGAAAGGGCTGCACGTGGTCGTCCCGATCAGGCGAACTCTCGAATGGGACGAGGCGAAGGAATTCACACGAGCGGTGGTCGCGAAGCTTGTCGCGGAGGAGCCGCACCTCTACACATTATCGCTCGCAAAGAAGGATCGGCGAGGCCGCATCTTCATCGATTATTTGCGGAACGGTCGCGGCGCAACCGCCGTCGCCGCCTATTCGACGCGCGCCAAGCCCGGCGCCACCGTCTCCGCGCCGCTGACTTGGGAAGAGGTCGAGAGCGGCGTCGGCTCGGACCAGTTCACCATCGCGAACCTGGGGCGGCGGCTCCGGTCCCTTGGCACAGATCCGTGGGCGGATTTTGCCCGCACCAAGCAAGCGATTGCGCGGAGCGCGCGCCGCAAACTCGGCGTCGGCTGACAGCCGAAGGCGGCCCAAGCGCATCGAGTCGGATTTGGCTGCGCGTTACGCGGCCATGCCCTGATGCTCCGGCCCGCGCATTCCGTCGACAGAGGTCTGTGCATTTTGCATTGGCCGCGCTTCCGGCGGCTCGGCAATGTTACGCCGGTCTGCGCACGAAGCCACGTGCACCGCCGATAGCGATGGAGCCGCTTGATGTCCGAGGTCCGCGCCGCGCGATCCCCGCGCACCATGCTCCTGCTCCTGGTGAGCGCAGCGATCCTGACCCTGTGCATGGGGCTGCGCCAGGGCCTGGGGTTGTTCCTGAAGCCGGTGACGGTCGATCTCGGCATCTCGGCCTCGGCTTTCAGCTTTGCGCTGGCCGCGCAGAGCATGGTCTGGGGCGCGAGCCAGCCCTTCGTCGGCATGCTCGCCGACCGCTGGGGCACGCGCCCGGTGGTGATCGCGACGGCGCTCGTCTATGCCGCGGGATTCGTGGCCATGGCCATGGCCGGCGGCGCGGTCGCGCTCGACATCGGCGGCGGGCTCCTCGCCGGCATCGGCATCGCCGGCACCGGCTTCGGCGTGCTCATGGGCGTGGTAGCGCGCGCGGTGCCGCCGGAGCGGCAGAGCCAGGCGGTCGGCACGGTCGCCGCCCTGGGCTCGCTCGGCACCTTCTTCCTGCCGCCCGTTGGGCAGTTCCTCATCGACGGCTTCGGCTGGCGAGCCGCGCTGGCGGCCTACGCAGCTATCGCCGCATCGATGGCGCTGCTCGCCCTCGCCATCGGCCGGCCACAGCTCTCGGCCAAGGTCGTCGTGACGGCGGAGGATAAGCAGACGCTGGGCGAGGTGCTGCGCGTCGCGGCCCGGCACCCGGGATACGTAGCGATGACCGCCGCGTTCTTCGCCTGCGGCTTCCAGCTCGTCTTCATCACCACGCACTTGCCGTCCTTCCTGGCATTTTGCGGTCTGCCGCCCAGCGTCAGCGCGAGCGCACTGGCGCTCATCGGGCTGTGCAACACGGTGGGCACCTACGCCGTGGGCTTGCTCGGGGCGCGCTACAGCCAGAAGCGCCTGCTGGCGACGATCTACATGCTCCGCACCCTCTCGATTGGCGTCTATCTGGCGCTGCCGATCAGCGCCGGCTCGACCCTGGTCTTCGCCGCCGCCATGGGCCTGCTCTGGCTGGGCGTGGCGCCGCTGGTGAGCGGGCTCATCGGCCGGATGTTCGGGTTGAAACATTTCAGCACGCTCTACGGCATCGTCTTCTTCAGCCACCAGCTCGGCTCGTTCTGCGGCGCCATGTTGGGCGGCGTCGTCTTCGACCTGACCGGCTCCTATGGCGCCGCGTGGGTCGCATTGATCGCCATCGGCGTTCTTGCGGCGTCGCTGCAATGGCCCATGGACGATCGTCCGCCGGCAGAAGCTCCGCCCGGCGACAGCGACCGCGGCCTGAGCGGCCCCTTCGAGCGGACGCTTGCTGCTGGATATCGTTTAGAGAGGCGGATCCCTCGCAAGGGAGCTTGCCATGCCGCTCGATGCGCCGCGCCCCCGGCCGATCTCTGTCGTGCGCCTCGATACGCGCCGCCGCCGGAGCGTGATCGCGCTCGGTGCGGCGGCCGCGGCGCTCGGCGGGCTGGCGCTTGCGGCGCGGCTGCTGGGGCGCCGCGCCGAGCAGTGCCACCCGCCGGTCGGGCGCTTCATCACCGTGGACGGCGTGCGGCTCCATTATGTCGAGCGCGGCGCCGGGCGGCCGCTGGTGCTGCTCCACGGCATGGGCTCGCTGCTGCAGGATTTCACCACGAGCGTCTTCGACGATCTCGCCCGTGACTACCGCGCGATCGCCCTCGACCGTCCCGGCTATGGCTACAGCGAGCGTCCGCGCCGCATGTTCTGGACGCCAGGCCGCCAAGCCCGCCTGATCCACATGGCGCTGACCCGCCTCGGCGCCGAGCGGCCGATCGTGCTCGGCCATTCCTGGGGCGTGCTGGTGGCGCTGGCCTATGCGCTGCGCTATCCGAACCAGACGGCGGCGATCGTGCTGCTCGGTGGTTACGCCTTCCCGGAGCGCCGACCCGACCTGGCGGTGATGGGCATCTTCCGCGTGCCGCTCCTGGGCACGCTGTTGCGCGATACCATCGCGCCGTTCGCGATGCGGCTCGCCATGCGCCGCGTGCTACGCGACGCTGCGTTCGCGCCGAACCCGATCCCTCAGCGCTTCACCCGCGAGTTCCCGCTCGAGCTCAGCTACCGCCCGACGCAGATTCGCGCGCTGGCCGAGGAGGCGCTGATGCTGAGGCCGGCGGCGGCAGCGCTGTCCCGGCGCTACCGCGACGTGGCGGTGCCGGTCATCATCCTCGCCGGCGAGTCGGACCGCCTCCTTGACGCGCGCCACCACGCGATCCGCCTGCATCGCGCGATCCGCTACTCGGCGACGCGGATCGTGCCGCAGACCGGGCACATGATCCATCACGCCGCGCCGACCCGAGTTTGCGAGGCCGTCGCCGTCGCGCGAGACGAGGCCGAGGCTGCCTCTTGAACGATATTCGGTTCAGTCGCGGCAAACCGCCGGTTGCCGGGTGATGCAGGAGAGCGCGTTATCTAGTGCCGTGATTAGTCCACTCTGCGCCCTGAAGTGATGCAGATGGGCGTGCCGCTTAGTCCACTCGAGCGCCGCCTTGTAGGTTTCACGTGAAACATTCGGCCACTAGGCGGCCGGCTCGGCCGCATTTCAGGCGCGGTTTTCCGCGGAATTGCGCTGCCGTCGGCAACGCCAGGCGCGGCCGCCAGCGTGTCCCGGGCGGAGCCCGGAACGCACGGTTGTAGCACTTCGCTAGCGCGCCGCGACCGTCACCATGGGCGGGCCGTCCTTGGCGGCGATCTCGCGCACCAATTTGCTCAGGATGGCGGAGCCGAACGAGGAGAAATCGCTCGCCGCGACGGCGAAGGCGCCCGGTCCGCCGATGACGTTCTCACGGTAATAGGTGTCGAGGTTGGGATATTCAGTCAGGATGGGCAGACCATTGACGGTGATGCCGGTCTGGACGGCCGCGTCGCGCGCCTCGGTGACGGCGCGGCCATTGTTGTTGATGCCGTCGCCCGAGACGTCGATGACGCGGCGCACGGCGTCGACCTGCGCCTC
>DASVOY010000227.1:0-2697 GCA_036383115.1 Allostellaceae bacterium | reverse complement strand
TGGAGCGCAAGATCGTCGAGCAGTTCGATCGTGAATCGACCGCGCTCTTCGCCACGGCGCGGCTCTGGGACGACGGCCTCATCGATCCCCGCGATTCACGCAAGGTGCTCGCCTTCTGCCTCTCGGTCTGCCGCGAGGCGGAGATCCGTTCCCTCAACCCCACGAGCTTCGGCGTGGCTCGGATGTGAAGGCCAAACATGATCTACACCGAACAGCACCGCGAGCTCATGCGCTCGGTCACGAAATTCTGCGAGACCGAGATCAACCCCCATGTCGACGAGTGGGAGAAGGAAGGCATCTTCCCGGCCCATGACGTCTTCAAGAAGATGGGAAACCAGGGCTTCCTTGGCATCCACAAGCCGGAGCAGTTCGGCGGGCTCGGGCTCGACTATTCCTACGAGGTCGCGTTCTGCGAGGCGCTCGGCGCGGCGAAGAGCGGATCGGTCACCATGGCGATCGGCGTGCACACGGACATGGCGACACCGGCGCTGACCCGCTACGGCTCGGACGCGCTGCGCGAGGAGTTCCTGCGCCCGAGCATCGCCGGCGACTACGTCTCCTGCCTCGGCGTCTCCGAGGTCGGCGCCGGCTCCGACGTGGCCAGCATCAAGACGCGGGCGCGCAAGGATGGCGGCGACTACGTCATCGACGGCGGCAAGATGTGGACCACCAACGGCACCCAGGCCGATTGGATGTGCCTGCTCTGCAATACCGGCGACGGCCCGGTACACCGCAACAAGTCGCTGATCTGCCTGCCGATGAAGACCAAGGGCGTGCAGATCGCACGCAAGCTCGACAAGCTCGGCATGCGCGCCTCCGACACCGCGCAGATCTTCTTCGACGGTGTGCGCGTGCCGCAGCGCTACCGCATCGGCGAGGAGGGGATGGGCTTCATCTACCAGATGCAGCAATTCCAGGAGGAGCGGCTCTGGGCCGCCGCCGGCGGGCTCGTCAAGATGGAGCGCGCGATCGAGGACACGATCGACTACACGCGCAGCCGCATCGCCTTCGGCCAGAGCATCCTCGACAACCAGGTCGTCCACTACAAGCTCGCGGAGCTGCAGACCAAGGTCGAGCTGTTGCGCTCGCTCGTCTATCGCGCGGTCGAGGAGTACTTGGGGGGCGCCGACATCACCAAGCTCGCGTCGATGGCGAAGCTGACGGTGGGGCGGTTGCAGCGCGAGGTGGCGGACAGTTGCCTGCAGTATTACGGCGGCATGGGCTTCATGAACGAGACCGAGATCACCCGCTTCTACCGCGACGGCCGCCTCACCTCGATCGGCGGCGGGGCCGACGAGGTCATGCTGGCGATCATCTGCAAGCTCATGGGCACGCTTCCGGGCAAGAAGGCGCCTGGCGCGAATCACTGAATAGGGCGATCATGGGCGCGGGGTGGACGATGATGGCCGAGCTTCCCGACTGCAAGACGCTGCTGCTCCGCCGCGACGGCTCGCGCCTCCACATCACCTTGAACCGACCGGAGACGAAGAACGCGCTCTCCGGCGAGGTCGTGCGGGAGCTGCTGAAGGTTGTCGAGTTCCTCGAAGGTGCGACCGACGTCGGCGCGGTGGTGCTGCGCGGCGCCGGCGGCACCTTCTGCGCCGGCGGCGACATCAAGGGGTTCATGGCGCAGTTCAACTCACCGCCGTCCGAACCCGGCGAGAAGGACCCGGTCGCGGTGCAGAACCGCCGCTTCGGCGCTTTCCTGGCGCGCTTCGACAGCCTGCCGCAGACCACCGTGGTGGTGATCGAGGGCGCGGCGTTCGGCGGCGGGCTCGGCCTCGCCTCCATCGGCGATGTCGCGATCTGCATGGCCGACGCGCGCTTCGCCATGTCGGAGACAGGCCTCGGCATCGTGCCGGCGCAGATCGCGCCCTTCGTCGCCGCGCGGGTCGGCGTGTCGCAGGCGCGCCGGCTTGCCCTCACCGGCGAGCGCTTTGATGGGCGCGAGGCATGGCAGATCGGCCTCGTCCATCACCTCTGCGAGGACCGCTCGGCGCTCGAGGCGACGCTGCTGCGCGTGCTTGGCGAGATCGGCCGCTGCGCGCCTGGCGCCAATGCCGCGACCAAGCGGCTGCTGCTGGCGAGCCGCACCACGCCGCTCGACCAGTTGCTCGACCAGGCGGCCGATGCCTTTGCCACGGCGCTGCGCGGGGCGGAGGGCAGGGAGGGCGTCACCGCCTTCCTCGAGAAGCGGCCGGCCGCCTGGGTCGACAAGTGAGCCGCTTCGGCAAGATCCTCGTCGCCAATCGCGGCGAGATCGCCTGCCGCGTCATGCGCACGGCGCGCGCCATGGGCTATCGCACCGTCGCCGTCTATTCCGATGTCGATCGCGACATGCCGCATGCGGCGCTCGCCGATCAGGCCGTGCCGATCGGTCCCGCGCCGGCGGCCGAATCCTATCTCGCCGTCGACAAGGTCATCGCCGCAGCGCGCCGCGCCGGCGCCGACGCGATCCACCCCGGCTACGGCTTCCTTTCCGAGAATGCCGCTTTCGCCGCGGCCTGCGCCTCCGCCGACCTCACTTTCATCGGCCCGTCGCCCGAAGCGATCCGGCTCATGGGCAACAAAGCCGCCGCGAAGCGGCGCATGATCGAAGCGGGCGTGCCCTGCGTGCCCGGCTACCACGGCGAGGGGCAGGGCGACACGGTGCTCGCCAAGGCGGCCGCCGCCATCGACTTTCCCATCATGGTCAAG
>DASVOY010000226.1:0-2321 GCA_036383115.1 Allostellaceae bacterium | reverse complement strand
CTCGGTGTCCAGGAAGGCGGCTTCCTGGTGGTGGGCGGCGTGCTCGGCATCGCGCCGGAACTCTCCCTGGCGCTCGCGCTGGCGCGGCGCGCGCGCGACGTCATCATCTTCGTCCCGGCGCTGGTCCTGTGGCAGGTTGGGGCGAGCCGGCGGGCTCTTTCTCGCGCGTGACCGGGCCGAGCAGGGCCGGCAGCACGAAGAAGGTGCAGAGCAGCGTATAGAGCAGCGACAGCGTCAGCAGCTTGCCCATCTCCGAGGTCCCGGGATGGTTCGAGAGCGCGAGGCTGCCGAAAGCGGTGCCGGTGGTGAGCGCGCTGAACAGAATGGCGCGCGCCGTGCTCGATTGTAAAAGGTCCTCGAGGCCGGCGCGCCAGCGCATGACGAAGTAGATGTCGAAGGCGACGCCGATGCCGAGCAGCAGCGGCAGCGCGATGATGTTGGCGAAGTTGAGCGGCAAACCCAACAACACGCTCGTCGCCAGCGTCAGCAACCCCGCCAGCAGCAGCGGCGCCAGCACAAGCAGCACGTCCTGGAGCCGCCGCAGCACGGCGATCAGCAGCACGGCGATCGCCGCCAGCGCGATGATGCCGGCGACGAAGAAGGCGTGAGTCACCGTGCGCGCGGATTCCTGGATGGTGACCGGCGTGCCGGTGGCATCCGGGGCAATCGCCTGCACCGCCGCGGCGAAGTCGCGCAGCACCTCGTTGTCGCTGGCATCGCCCTTGGGGAAGACCTCGATGCGGGCCTCGCCGTCGGCGGCGATCCATTCGTTCCTAAGCTCGGGCGGCAGGCTGTCGAGGGTCACCGGCTGCGCCTGGAACGCCAGGCGCAGATCGTCGAGCCGGCGGTCGATTCCGGCGGCGACGTTGGCCTCGAGCGCCGGCAGCACCGCGGTGCCCTTCGCCAGCACCGCGTCGAGCGCCTGCGCTAGCTCCACCGCCGCGGCATTGCCGCGCGCCGCCGCTTTCTTCACATCGGCGCTGGCGCGGGTGATCGCGCTCAGGATCTCGGCCTCGCCCGGCGCGGGCTTGGTCTGCGGCGGCGCCAGGGTCGGCCCCAGCAACAGCACCGCGTCCTGAAGGATGGCGAGCTTCTCCCCCTGGTCGCTCGGGACATAGCTCTCGGCGGTGACGACCTGCGCCACCTCCGGCAACTGCTCCAGCCGGCCCGCCAGCGCGACCGCGTCCGACAGTTTGGGCGTCAGAATGTCGATCGTATAAGGCGTGGTGGTCGGATCCTTCATCAGGTCGAAGAGCGTCGCCACCGCCTCTTCTTTGGGATTCTGCAGATGCAGCGGGTTGAAATCAAAATTGAGCCAGCGGAGCGTGCCGATGCTGGCGAGGCCGAGCAACCCCGCGAGCGCGATCACCGGCCAGCGATGGCGCAGCAGGAACCGATCGACCAGCCCGGCGGGCGCGAACCCGACGGGCCGCTGCTCCCCGGGCGGGCGGAGCAGCGTCAGCAGAGCCGGCAGCAAGGTGAGGTTCAGCACCAGCGCCACCATCATGCCGACGCCGGCGATGAGCCCGAGATCCCTGACGCCGATGTAATTGGTGGGGACGAAGGACAGGAACCCCACGGCAGCGGCGGCGGCGGCGACGGCGAGCGGCCCGCCGATCCCGGCTGCGGTGCGGCGCAGTGCCTCGGCGAGATCGCCGCAGCGAAACCGCTCGTCGCGGTAGCGTACGCTGAACTGGATGCCGAAATCGACGGCGACGCCCACGAACAGCACGGCGAAGGCGACCGAGATCGGATTGAGCGGCCCGACCACGCCGACGGCGAAGACGGCGCACGCGATCAGGCCGACGATCAGCGTGGTCAGGATCGCGGCCAGCAGCCGCAGCGAGCGCAGCGCCAGCAGCAGCCACAGGCACAGCAGCCCGATCGACAGCGCGGTGGCGAAGCCGGCGCCGTTGGCCAAGGTCGAGAACTCGGCGTCGGACAAGGCCACCGGCCCGGTCACGCGCACGCGGACGCCGTTCTCCGGCGTGAAGCCCAGCTCCTTCGCGGCGGCGTGGACGAAATCGGTGGCGGGGGCGCCGGGCTCGAGATTGGTGTAGTCGAGGACCGGCTGGGTCAGGATGAAGCGATGCAATTCCGCCGGGTCGGGCTTCTGTCCCGTCAGCAGGTTCTGCCAGGAGAGCGGCTCGTGCCGGCCGGCGAGCGCCGCGTCGGCGGCGCGCGCGACCGCGCTCAAGGCCGCGTCCACCTCGCCGGAATTGGCCTCGCCGCGGGCCACGCCCTGCGCCACAAGATCGATCGCGTCGAAAACGCCGCGCAGGCTCGGATCGGCGGCAAGCGTGCCGATCAGCGGCTGCGCC
>DASVOY010000225.1:0-1597 GCA_036383115.1 Allostellaceae bacterium | reverse complement strand
CTATCGCATGGTGCGGGATCAGCTCAGGAAGCGCATTCTCGAGCGGTTTCCGCTGGGCCCGGCGGGGAGCCTCTGACCATGATTGCTGCAATCGCTGACGGCCTTGACCCCGGGCGCGGCGGAAACGATGGTGGGCTCGGTTCCGGCGTGCCGGCCGATGCAACCGACGGGCGAAGGATGACGACGGAAGACCTGATCGTATTCTCGGGGATCGCGACCGAGCGGCTGCCCAACGCGCTGTTCCGCGGTGGCTGACCAGCGCCTCGTCCTGGCGTCCGCCTCGCCGCGCCGCCTCGACCTCCTCGGCCAGATCGCCCTCGCGCCCGACGCCGTCGACGCCGCCGCCATCGACGAGACGCCGTTGCCGCGCGAGCTGCCGGCTCGGCACGCGCTGCGGCTGGCGGAGGCGAAGGCGCGCGCGGTCGCCGAGCGCCATCCCGGCGCCTTCGTGCTCGGCGCCGACACGGTCGTCGCCTGTGGCCGGCGCATACTGCCCAAGGCGCTCGATGGCGCGACGGCGCGACGCTGCCTCGCATTGCTCTCGGGGCGGCGCCACCGCGTCCATGGCGGCATCGCGCTGGTGACGCCCGAGGGGCGCCTCGTCAGCCGGCGCGTCGAGACCGCCGTCGTGTTCAAGCGGCTCGATGCGACCGAGATCGAGGACTATGTCGCCAGCGGCGAATGGCAGGGCAAGGCCGGAGGCTACGCCATCCAGGGCCTCGCCGCGCGCTTTGTCCGCCAGATCATCGGCTCCTACTTCAACGTCGTCGGCCTGCCGCTCTTCGAGACGGTCAATCTGCTCGGGGGCCACGGCTTCGAGCGGGCGCGGCGCTTGGCGCCGCCGGTGCGGTGAGCCGCACGCTGCTCGTCGCCGTCTCGCCCGGCGAGCTGTGGGCGGCACTCGTCGCGGACAGAACGCTCCAGGAGCTGCGCGTGCTGCGCAGCGGCGCCCGTGGCAGGGCCGGCGAGGTGATCCTCGGCCGCATTGTGGCGCTCAAGCCCGAGCTGCCGGCGGCGCTCGTCGATATCGGCCTCGAGCGTCCCGCGTTCCTGAGCGCCGAGGACGCCGCGCCCGGCACCGGCATCGCCGGCCTTCACGAAGGCGAGGCGGTCGTCGTCCAGGTGACCAAGGAGGCGCGCGCGGACAAGGCGGCGGGCGTGTCGACGCGGCTGCGGCTTCCCGGTCGTTTCCTCGATCTCACCCCGGCGCGTGCCGGCGTCGCCGCGGCGAAGGGTCTCACACCTGCGGACCAGGAGCGTCTGCTCGCCCTCCTCGGCGAGATCGCCCTGCCCGCCGAGGGCTTCACCCTGCGCGCCGCGGCGGCAAGTGCGGCGCCTGCGGACCTCGCCGCCGATGCCGAGGCGCTGCGCGCGCGCTGGCGCGCCATCGAGGCGGCGAGGGCGGAGCGCCGCCCACCGGCGCCGCTCGAGACCCGTGCCGCGCCGATCACCGCGTTGCTCGGCGAGTTCGCGGCCTTGTCTCCCGATGCGATCATCGTCGATGACCGCGCCGCCTTCGCCGAGGCGCGCGGCTGGCTCGCGCGGCATCATCCGGCGCTCGCCGACCGGCTCGCGCTCCATCGCGAGCCGCTGCCGC
>DASVOY010000224.1:0-9094 GCA_036383115.1 Allostellaceae bacterium | reverse complement strand
GCGCGCGACGGTCAAGGTCACGCGGCCGTTCTTGGTGAATTTCGCAGCGTTGCTCAAGATGTTGACGGCGGCCTGGCGCAACGTCGTCACGTCGCCCTCGGCCGTGCCGAGATCGCCGACGCGCTCGACGATCAGCTCGTTGTTATTCCTGGCGCAGAGCGGGCGGCAAATGGCGACCATCTCGTCGACCAAGCCACCCAGATCGAAGCGTTCGTTGAAGAGCTCCATCTTGCCGGCCTCGATCTTCGAGAGATCGAGCACGTCGGTGATAAGCGACAGCAGATGCTTGCCGGCGCCGTTGATCTTGCGGAGGTCCTCGGCCTGCTGCTCCTCGCCGCCTTCGACCTCGAGGTCCTCAAGCAGCATCTCGCTATAGCCGATCACCGCATTGAGCGGCGTGCGCAGCTCGTGGCTCATCTTGGCGAGGAACTCGGACTTGGCGTGGTTCGCGGCCTCCGCCTCCTCCTTGGCGTCACGCAGCCGGATGGCGGTGGTGCGATGATTCTGCACCTCGCGCTCGAGTTCCGACTGGTTGGCGACGATATTTGCATAAGACAGCGCCATCATCGACACGTACACGGCGGCGCAGAGGATCGACATGATGCCGATGCCGGTCAGCGCGGTCAGCGGCACATGCTCCGGGAAGGAATGCCCGATCGCATAGACGACATAGAACACGGCCAGATTGGCCACGATCATGCCGAGCACCATCAGCCGCGGACGCACCGCCGGGCCGAGATAGAAGAAGGCGAGGAGCGGCACCACCAGGAGCCACGGCAGGAAAGGCGAGCTGACGCCGCCGTAATGATAGGCGCCCCACAGCACCGCGAAGATCAGGTCCTGGACCGAGATCAGGGCCAGCGCGGTATAGGCGCCGGTGCGCTTGAGGGCGAAAGGGAAGGCCCAGAACGCCGTGATCGAGCCCGCCAGCACCCAAAGGGCAAATCCCGGATGCGGATCAAGCACGTAGAGATAGACGGTGATGGTGTGACCGAGGAACGGACCGAAAATATGCGAGATGAGGAACATGCGCGCGGGCTGCAGCATCTCGCGCTTGGCCTTCAAGGCCGGCGGCATGAACCAGTCCAACAGCGGGTAGATCGTCGACGGCGACAAACGCAGCCGCGGGCGCATCAACCATTCTCCCGACGCAGCAGTCATGACAGTAATAGTTGAGAATAGTTAACGCTTTGTTTGCCCGGGTTCCGGCCAGCCCCCCGATAACGACCGAAAAAGCGCGGCGGACCCGAGCCTTACGGCAACCGGGCCTGCCGCTCCCCAGCCCGCGGGCGAGGCGGGCGGGCCGCCGCTACCTGGCGGACTTCTGCGCCGCGGCAGCCTTGTCCTTCTCAATGGCGCGCGCGATCGCCTCGGCCTGAGAACTGTCGAGCAGCTTCTGGGCGACCGGAAAGATCTCCGTCTCCTCTTCTTCGATGTGACTCTCGACATCTTCCTGAAGCTCGGCGAGCTGCTCCGCCCAGCTCTCGTCCTCTTTGTCGGCGCGATCGAGATCCTCGAGCGCTTCCTTCACTTCCTCATGCTCCTCGAGCGCTTCCTCGACGAGGTCCTTGGCGTCGTCGTGCCGCTGCAGCGCCGGGTAGAAATGCTTCTCCTCGATCTCGGTATGGAGCTCCAACTCATGCTTCAGCTCGGCGAAGAGCCGCGTCTGTGACGGCGTGCCACTATCGCTTTCGGCAAGCCTCTCGAACAGCCGCTTGACCTTCTGGTGATCCTGTCTGATGAGCTGATAGAGATCCATCGGGTGCTCCCTCAACAGCGTGTGACTAAACGGCGCCGGCACGGAGGCATGCGCCGGCGCTGATGCCTCCCCTGCTTAAACAGCCGGCGTGGCAGTCGGTTGCCACGGCGCGCCAGACTCCGGCCGTCGGCGAAGCCCTGTTTTGCTGGACGCGGCATGGCAGAGCAGCGTCGCGACAGGTTGTCGCGCCGGCGCCTGTCGCCTACCCTGAGTATTGGCCCCGGGGCACAGCACGGATGAAACGGCGATGATGAAGAAAATGAGCGAGCGCAGCGATACCAGCGATTTGGCCCTGGTGAAGTTCGGCATCGGCCAGCCGGTGACGCGGATCGAGGATCCGACCCTGCTGCGGGGCGCCGGGCGTTACACGGACGACGTCAATGTCGCCGGTCAGGCCTACGCCGTGATGGTGCGCAGCCGCATTGCGCATGGCACGATCCGCGCCATCGAGGCGGCGGAAGCGCGCGCCATGCCCGGCGTGCTCGGCGTCTATACCGGCGCCGATCTCGGCGGCTACGGGCCGATCAAGCCCGGCATCGCGGTTCCGAACCGCGATGGCTCGCCGATGCGCGCGCCGCCGCGCCCGGCGCTGCCCGCCGAGCGCGTCCGGTTCGTCGGCGAGGCGGTCGCCTTCGTCGTCGCGGAAACCGCAAGCCAGGCGAAGGATGCTGCCGAAGTCGTGATCTGCGACATTGACCCGTTGCCGGCGATGACGAGCCCGAAGCAGGCCGTGACGGCGGGCGCGCCCCGGCTTCATAGCGAGGCACCGGATAATATCGCGCTCGATTATCACTATGGCGACAGCGCGGCCGTGGCGGCGGCCTTCGCGCGCGCCGCGCATGTCACGCGCCTCGACATCGTCAGCAACCGCATCGTCGTGAGCGCGATGGAACCGCGCGCAGCGATCGGCCAGTATGATGCGGCGGCGGACCGATGGACCCTGCATGTCGGCTGCCAGGGCGTCTTCGGCTTGCGCAACACGCTGGCCAAGGATGTTCTCGCCGTGGCCCCGGAGAGGGTGCACGTGCTCACCGGCCATGTCGGCGGTTCCTTCGGCATGAAGGCGTCGGTCTTCCCGGAATATGTCTGCATCCTCCACGCCGCGCGCGCGCTCGGCCGTCCGGTCAAATGGGCGGATGAGCGCTCGGAGAGCTTTCTCTCCGACCATCACGGCCGCGATCACGAGATGACGGCCGAGCTGGCGCTTGACGCCGAGGGGCATTTCCTCGCGCTGCGCCTCACCGGCTTCGGCAATGCCGGCGCCTTCGTCGTCGCCACGCTTCCCTACACCATCAACGCGGTGAAGAACGTGGTGGGCGTCTACAAGACGCCGCTCGTCGAAGTCTCCTCCAAGGGCGTGCTCACCAACACAACGCCGACCGGCGCCTATCGCGGCGCAGGGCGTCCCGAGGGCAATTACTATATCGAGCGCCTCATCGACACCGCGGCGGCGGAGATGGGCATCGACCGCATCGAGCTGCGCCGGCGCAATCACATTCGTGCCGAGGCCATGCCCTACAAGGCGCCATCCGGCATGACGTACGACAGCGGTGAGTTCACGGCGGTGCTCGACAAGGCGCTGCATCTGGCCGACTGGGACGGCTTCGCGCGACGCAAGGAGCAAAGCCGCGCCAGGGGCCGGCTGCGGGGCCGCGGCATCGGCAGTTACCTCGAGGTGACGGCGCCGCCGTCGAAGGAAATGGGCGGGATCCGCTTCGATGCCGACGGCGGCATCACCATGATCACGGGGACGCTCGATTACGGCCAGGGACACGCATCGCCGCTGGCCCAGGTGCTGGTGCAGAGGCTCGGCATCCCCTTCGGACGCATCCGACTGCTGCAGGGCGACAGCGATGCGCTCATCGCCGGCGGCGGTACCGGCGGCTCGCGCACGATGATGGCGAGCGGCACCGCGCTGGTGCAGGCGAGCGAGCAGGTCATCGCGCGCGGGCGCGAGATTGCAGGCTTCGTGCTCGAGGCCGCCGCGGCCGACATCGAGTTCGCCGACGGGCGCTTCACCATCGCCGGCACCGATCGGTCCATCGGTCTCATGGAGCTTGCCGCGCGGCTGCGCAACGGGCTGAAGCTGCCCGCGGGAGTGCCGCCATCGCTCGATGTGGGACTCGTCTCCGACAATCCGCCCTCGGCCTTCCCCAATGGCTGCCACATCGCCGAGGTCGAGATCGATCCCGAGACCGGAGCAATCGAAGTGGTGAAGTACGCGATGGTCAACGACTTCGGCACGATCATCAACCCGCTGCTCGCGGAAGGCCAGGCGCATGGCGGCATCGTCCAAGGCATCGGTCAGGCGCTGATGGAGCGGACCTTCTACGATGGCGACGGTCAATTGCTCAGCGGCTCGTATATGGATTACGCGCTGCCGCGTGCCGGCGACGCGCCGATGTTCGGCTTCGCCAGCCATCCCGTGCCGGCGAAGACCAACGTGCTCGGTGTCAAGGGCTGCGGCGAGGCCGGTTGCGCCGGCTCGTTGCCGGCGGTGATGAATGCGGTGGTCGATGCGCTCTCCGCCCATGGCGTCCGCCACATCGACATGCCGGCGACGCCCGAGCGCGTGTGGCGCGCGATCCAGGCGGCGCCGGCGCGCACCTTCACCTGAGCGAGGGCGCGAGCGATGCCGGCCTTCACGCCGCCGCCCGCCGATGTCACGGCGCTGTGAAGAATTGCTCAAGCCGGGTGAATAGTCCTTTCACCCGATCGATAATTATAAAACCGCGGTCGCCGTCGTATCTCTTTCCCCATCAAGAGCGCGCTGTAGCGCTGAGCTCTTCGGAACTTGAAAGGGAGTACGACAATGTCGACCAATTTCCGTGTTTCCACTCTGCTCCGCACTGCGGCGCTGTCCGCCGCGCTGCTGGTCCCCGCGGTGTCGGCCTTCGCCGATGACGAATACGGCACCGGTCATGAGACTGTGATCCGCCAGGCCGCGGCGGCGCCGGCCGCCGCTCCGCTCAGCGTGGCGCAGACGCAGGCGCTCAGCGACCAGTTCAAGCTCGGCCAGAACGACGCGTTCGGCGCCTCGACCGCCCCGCGCTCGTATCAGTCGGCCCAGGGCTCGCGCGTCGCCTCGACCGTGCCGACGGCCGGCGGCAAGCAGGACCTGGTCGGCCAGGGCGGGCAGCAGGACCAGCTCGCCCGGGAGATCTATCATCCCGGCAGCGGCACCGACTGGTAAAAACGTCGATATGACCCGAACCGAGCAGGGTCCGTGCCGTCGTCGGCACGGACTCGCGCTCGGCGCTAACGCTCGAGGGCGCTGAACGCGCCCAATCCATTCACAAGCTGATCCCTGGTCGCGGGATCGATATCCGGCCCGTAGGTGCGCGGCGACTCATGCGATGCCGCTTCCTTGTTGCGGCGGTTGATCTCGTCGGCGAGGCGGTCGCGCAAGAGCAGCCGCTGGCGATCGTACTCGGCTTCCGTGATCTCGCCGCTGTCGACTTTTTCCGCGCCGGCGAGGCGAGCCGCCTCGGCGAAGCGAATCAGATCCATATAGGGGTAGTGCGCTTCCTCGTAGGCCACGATGACGCGCGGGCCGACGCAGCGCTCGACCTCCGTCAAGTTCTCGAACTCGCCGCTGCGGCGGCGCTCGTCACATTGCTCGTGGATCGCCCGCATCTTGTCGCCGGCCGCCTTGATGTCGGGCGTGTCGGTTGGCTGCGGGCCCTGGCATCCGCCCAGGGCCGCGAGCACGACGAGCATGGCAAGAGGTCGCGTCAGAGCCCGGCTTCTTTCGCACAGACCCGCGCCAGCCCCGCCCAGTCGGCATCGCCGTAGCCCTGCGCCACGCCGACGAGGAAATGGTCCCGCACCAGGCTTGCGGCCGGCATCGGCACGGTCTTGGCGTCGGCCGCGGCGAGCGCGAGGCGAACATCCTTCAATCCCAGCGACATCTTGAAACCCGCCGGCTCGTATTTCTCGTCGGCGATGATCGCGCCATAGGTCTTGTAGATCGGCGCCGAGAACAGCGAGCCGGTCAGAATGTCGACATAACGGCGCGGGTCGATGCCCGATTTGCGCACGAGCGCGATTGCCTCGCCCAGGTTCTCTATCATCGAGGCGATGAGGAAATTGCCGCTGAGCTTGATCAGGTTCGCCTCGGGCTGTCTGGGGCCAACGACGAAGGTCTTCTGGCCCATCGCGTCGAACAACGGCTGGCAGCGGGCGATCGCCTGGTCCGGCCCGGCGGTGATGATGAAGAGCTTGCCCTGGGCCGCGGCTTCGGGGCGGCCGAAGACGGGAGCGGCGACATAGGTCTGGCCGGCTTTCGCGTGCGTCTCGGCCAGGCGCTCGGAGAGCGCGACGCTGATCGTGCTCATCGAGAGGTGGATGGTGTTCGGGCCGAGCGCGTCAAGGACTTTGCCGCCGCCGAACACGATGTCCTCGACCGCGTCGTCGCCGGCGAGCATGGTGATGAGCGCATCGCCGCGGCACGCATCGGCGGGACGCTCGGCAATCTGCGCGCCCTCCGACGCCAGCGCTTCCGCTTTGCTGCGCGTGCGGTTGTAGACGATGACGCGATGCCCGGCCTTGAGCAGTCGCCGCGCCATCGGCAGCCCCATATGGCCAAGGCCGATGAGTCCGACCTCCATGATTCGATCCTTTCACCTGAGCTGGCGCCAGCCACGCTGGCGCGCAGAGGGGAACCCCTTCTTCGGCTCGTCTCCATCGCTGGAAACGCCGGAGCGGCCGAAAGGTTTGGTGCTGGCCGCACACCGATGGATGATTATTGGAAGGCGAATGGCGGCGAGGGATCATCGCTTCCCGCCGGTGTTTCCAGGTGGGATGCCGGCGAGCTTCGGCGATCCAGGTCTCACCGGAGGAGCGATGACATGAGCACTTCGAACCGCGCCGCGTTGCTGGTGGCAACGGCGTTGCTGAGCGGAATCACGCTGACGGCAGCGGCGCAGAGCCCGACCACGCGGCCGCAGCCGCCGCAAGACCGGCAAGCGCAACCACCGCAGCCCGACGACTCCACCGGCGGCCAGGGCTCGAGTTCCGCGCCCGGAGCGGGCCCGCCGGGCTCGCTCAGCAACGAGCTCTCGCGCTCCCAAGGTGTCGTGCGTCCGCCGGCCACTGGGGATCAGGGTGTGGTGTCACCGCCGAGCGCAGGATCGCAAAGCACGCCGGTCATTCCGCCACCGGGGACGCCGGGCGGCAACCAGGGGGTCCAGCCGAAGTAGGCACCGTAGGCGGCGGAGAAGCTTATCGGTCGCCTTGACGCAAGATGGACCGGGCGTCGTCGAGTCGCTGCCGACATTCATCGGCGCGACCTTGCTCGCCGGCCGCCCTGGCTTCGGACAGGAGCCCCTCGACTTTCGCCCTGTCCGCAGCACCCACTTGCGTCGGCGCAGCGTCGCGCGGCCCCGCCGCGGGAGCGCTGGTCGAGGGCGGCAAGGTGCCGCCACTGCTGGTGAGCGAGTCGGGACCCGCGGTCAAGCCGCGCGACTCCGTCGTCGCCGGCGCCTCGGCCGCCTTGCCGGTCGGCCCCGCGCTCGGGCCGGTCGGGCTGAGCGAGAGCTGGTATTGCTGCGCCATGTGCAGCGCCTCGTCCCGGCAGTCGGCGGCATATGCAGGCGCCGCCGCCAGTAGGCAAGCCACGGCGGACAAAGTCAGGATTGATGCAGTGAGCGTTCTCGTCCCGTGCATGGCATCCTCATCACACGCGGTCCTGCTAACACCACCCGCGCCGCGCTGTTCCTTCTGAGCCATCGGCCGAGCCCGCGCTACACGGCCACGCCCGCCACGGCAGCTACGCCGGGCGCGGCGAAAGGCGTCCCTGTCTGCAATGACGACAACGGCGCGCGGCATGTCGCCGAGACCAGCGGCCGCCCCTATGCCCCGATCGAGGTTTAGCCGTCGAATTCAACCATGGCGCGCCGGCGCGTCCTGGATTACCTTCCGGAAGGATCATTCGCCGGATCCGGTTTGACCAAGACCGCCCATGCGTCAACCCGCCGCCATGGCTCATGTCGAGCAAAGCACGCCGCACGTGCCGGAATCGCGCTTCGGCATCTGGTTCCTCCGGACCGAGACTTGGGCCGTTCATGTCCTCGCCCGCGCGATCAAGGACCTCGACCGGCTGATCAGGGACCGCCAACCGTCTTATCCGGCCATCGTCGATGTCGGCTGCGGCTCGGGCCGGTCACTCACGCTTCTCCGGGACCGCTTCGCGCCGCGCCGGCTGATCGGCATCGACATCGATCCCGAGATGCTGGCCGTCGCCGCGGCCGAGGCGGCGCGCCACGGCGTCACGGTCGAGTTCAAGCAAGGCACCAGCTCGCGCCTGCCGCTGCCGAGCCAATCGGTGGACATGGTGTTCTGCCACCAGACCTTTCACCACCTCATCGACCAGGAGAGCGCAATCCGCGAGTTCCATCGCGTGCTGAAGCCCGGCGGGCTGCTGCTCTTCGCGGAATCGACCAAGGCCTATATCGATTCCTGGATCATCCGCCTCTTGTTCCGGCATCCGATGGAAGTGCAGAAGACCGCGCCGGAATATCTGGCGCTCGTGCGCGCCGCCGGCTTCGACGTCGATCCTCGATCGATCTCTTACCCGTACCTGTGGTGGAGCCGCCCCGATCTTGGCATCATGGAGCGCTGGTTCGGCGTGACGCCGCCGGCCGTCCGCGAGGAGACCCTGATCAACCTCGTCGCCGTCCGGCGATGACTGGGCATGTACTTGTGGACCGGCCGACGGCCGCGTCAGCTGGATGTCCGCGATCCACTCCAATGCCGACCAAGGGCGAGGTCGCCAAAAGCGGAGATCCGTCTCGCCGCCTGGACAGGCCGACTCCCGATCTGAAGGCACCGTGGCCGGCCCTGCGCGCATAAGAGGCGACCAATCGGGCCACACAGGATCAACCGCATCAAGATGCGGGTGCCGGCGTGACAGCGCGGGTATTGCCGCCGGTCGCGAGAACAGCTGCACCGAGCGCGGCAGCAAGGACGGAGCCGGTCAGGACGCCGATCTTTGCAACCGCCGACTCGAGCCCTGGCGGAAAGGCCTGATCCGCCATCAGCAGCGCGACCGTATCTCCTATGCCACACAGGCAGGCGCCGCCGATGAACTGGCGCAGCGTTACGCCGTCCGGCGCCACGGCGACCCCCGCCTTGATCGCCAGCAGGGAAGCGAGCGACACGCCCAGGGGCTTGCCGATCGCGAGCCCCAAGATCACGCCCCACAGAATTGTACGGGCAGCGGGCGACGAGAGATCGACGTTGAGACCAACCCCCGTCGCGGAGAACGCAAAGAGCGGCAAGATCAGATGGGCACTCCATGGTGCCACCGCTCGTTCGGCACGATCGGCAGGCGAC
>DASVOY010000223.1:0-2567 GCA_036383115.1 Allostellaceae bacterium | reverse complement strand
ACATCGACGTGTCCTGCGAGGCGTGCCACGGGCCAGGCTCGCGGCATGTCGCCTGGGCCGAGCGTCAGCGCGACTGGTGGCCGTTCGGCGGCGATATTGGGCCGCGCAAAGGCCTGTCGGTCGCGTTCAACGAGCGGGCCGGCGTCACTTGGTCCGTGGACCCGGCAACCGGGAACCCGCGACGCAGCGCGCTTCAGCCGCTGCGTCCCGAGATCGAGACCTGCGGGCGCTGCCACTCCCGCCGCGCCGAACTGTCCGAGAGCTGGCTGCCTGGCCGGTCGCTCTCCGACACGCATCTCGTCTCACTGCTCGAGCGGGGGCTTTATCACGCCGACGGCCAGATCGAGGACGAGGTCTATGAATACGGCTCGTTCCGACAGAGCAAGATGTTCGCCAAGGGCGTGACCTGCAGCGACTGCCACGATCCGCACAGCGCGGAGCTGCGCGCGCCGGGCGGCGGTGCGTGCCTGCAATGTCACTCGGCGGACAAGTACGCGACCGCGAAGCACCGTTTCCATGAGGCGGCTTCGCCGCCTCTCGCCTGCGCGTCCTGCCACATGCCGGCGCGGACCTATATGGGTGTCGATGTGCGGCACGATCACAGCTTCCGCGTGCCGAGGCCCGATATGTCAGCAAAGCTCGGCACGCCGAACGCCTGCAACGACTGTCACAATGACAAGCCGCCCGAATGGGCCGCGGCAACGATCGAGCGCTGGTACGGGCCGGAGCGCAAGGGGTTCCAGACTTTCGGCGAGGCTTTCCACGCTGCGCGTCAGGAGCTGCCCGAGGCTCGCGACCTCCTCTCACAAGTCGCTGCCGCCCCGCAGACGCCGGGGATCGCGCGCGCCACCGCCTATGCCGAGATGACGCCCTATCTCACGCCGGATCTCATTCCAGAACTGCGGCGCGGGCTCGCGGAGACGGATCCCTTGATACGGCTCGGCGCATTGCGCGGGCTCGAGGGGGTAAGCCTGGATCGGCGGTGGGCGCTCGCCAGGCCGTTGCTGTCCGATCCCGTCCGGGCGGTGCGCATTGAAGCCGCATCCTACTTGGCGGCCACGCCGACGGATCGCCTATCGCCAGAGGATCGCCGGCGCTTCGAGCGTGCGGCGCAGGAGTATGTCGAGGTGCAGCGCTCCAATGCCGATCGCCCGGAAGCGCGCATCACGCTGGGCGCTTTCTTCGCGCAGCGCGGACAGTCGGCCGAGGCGGAGGCCGAATACCGGACGGCGATCAAGCTCGAACCTCGCTTTGTCCAGAGCTATGTAAACCTCGCCGACCTCTACCGCGCCCTGGGGCGCGACAAGGAAGGGGAGGCCGTGCTGAGCCGGGCTCTGGCTGTCGCGCCGGACGACGCGGCCGCGCACCATGCCATGGGCCTCGTGCTGGCGCGCGAGCATCGCTTGCCGGAAGCCACGGCGATGCTTGCCAAGGCGGCGACACTCGACCCACAACGGGCGCGATATGCTTACGTCTACGCGATTGCCCTCAGCTCGGACGGGCACAAGGATGATGCGCTCCGAGTGCTCGCGGGGAACCACGCGCGCCATCCGGTCGACCGTGACACGCTGACGGCGCTGGTGAACGCCAATCGCGATGCCGGGGATCGCGGGGCCGCGCTGCGATACGCCGAGGAGCTTGCGCGTCTCACGCCCGGCGATCCCGCGATGGCGCAGCTTCTCGACGACCTGCGCCGATCCGCTCGGCCTTGAACGGGTCAACAGGGCTGCAGCCAGCAATCGTTTCATCGGACACGCGCGCTATGGCTGACGCGCGCTCAACCCGGGTGCAGGTGATGCGCCCGCATGGCATCCGATGTCGACAGTTGCAGATCAGTTCAAAAATGCCTTCGCCTAGGTAATGTCCCGGATTTCGCTCCCTGGCCGGTGCGAGCACGATCGCTGCGCAGGCTGCCAAGGAGACGCCCGATGCACGCGCCATCAAGAAACCCAGGCGAGTGCTCGGTAGATTCCCAGGAATATGCCCGACGGCTTTCGGCCTCGAGGGTTCGCATGCCGTCGGCGTCCAGAGTACGGCTTGTCCTCTCATGCGCTATCGCGCTCGCATTCTTCTCCATCGTCCGCGCCGCGGCCGCGCAGATGACCTTCGTCGCGGATGCCGGCGCCCATCCGATGCTTGGGCCGAAGGCTGCTTCCGGCGCGGTGATCTGGAGCCACGGCCGTTCGGTCGACGCAGAAGATTCCAGCGCCGCCACACCAAGCTACATCGAGGCGTTCCGCGACCAGGCTTGGGATGCCTTCCGGCTCAACCGATTGCGGGCCAGCGACTCACTCCTCGGCGGATCGCGTGCGCTCGCGGGTCTGGCCGCACGGCTGAAGGCGCGGGGCTATCGGCGCGTCGTTCTGGCCGGCCAGTCATTCGGCGCATTCATCTCCTTGATGGCCGCCGATCTGAGTGACGATATCGACGCGGTGGTCGCCACGGCGCCGGCCGCATTCGGACCGGTGGCGGAAGAGCAGGAGCTGGGCGCCCTTAACGCGTCACGCCTGTATCCGGTGCTCGAGCGCGTTCACCGCGCCCGGGTGATGCTGTTCTATTTCTACAAC
>DASVOY010000222.1:0-1688 GCA_036383115.1 Allostellaceae bacterium | reverse complement strand
CTCGACCCTGGCGCTGGCCATCGGCCTCATGGTCGGCGAGCTCGTCCATCCCGGCAGCGGCTTCAACATCGACGCCTCGGCGCTCGATCCCAATTCGGTCAAGAACTACGTCCAGGGCGCCAAGGGCGAGAGCGTCGTCGCCCACCTCCAGGCGATCATTCCCAACAGCTTCTTCGGCGCGCTCGCCAATGGCGACCTGCTGCAAGTGCTGCTCATCTCGATCCTCTCCGGCTTCGCCATATCGCGGCTGGGCGAGCTCGGCGAGCGCATCGCCTTCGTCATCGATTCCGCCGCCAAGGTGTTCTTCCGCATCATCGGCTTCATCGTGCATTTGGCGCCGCTCGGCGCCTTCGGCGCCATGGCCTTCACCATCGGCCAATATGGCCTGGGCTCGCTGCTCAATCTTGGTGCTTTGATTCTGACCTTCTACGTCAGCGCCGTGCTCTTCGTCCTCTTGGTGCTCGGCGCCATCGCCCGCTTCGCCGGCTTCTCGATCCTGCGCTTCATCGGTTACATCAAGGATGAGCTGCTGATCGTGCTCGGCACCAGCTCGTCCGAGACGGTGCTGCCGCATATGATCCAGAAGATGGAGCGGCTTGGCGCGTCGCGCGGCGTGGTCGGGCTGGTGATCCCGACCGGCTACAGCTTCAACCTCGACGGCACCAACATCTACATGACGCTGGCGACGCTGTTCCTGGCGCAGGCAACCAATACGCCGCTGACCTTCACCCAGGAGCTCACTATCCTCGCCATCGCCATGCTGACCTCGAAAGGCGCGTCGGGCGTCACCGGCGCCGGCTTCATCACGCTGGCGGCGACGCTGTCCATCATTCCGGACATCCCGATCCAGGCCCTCGCCATCCTGGTCGGCATCGACAAGTTCATGAGCGAATGCCGCGCCTTGACCAACCTCATCGGCAACGGCGTCGCGACCGTGGTGATGAGCCTCTGGGAAGGCGAGCTCGACCGCGACAAGCTGCACACTGCGCTCGCCCATCCCATCGCCTATGGCGAGCAACTCGAAACCGAGCCGCTGCAGCCCTGAGCCGGCTGGGAGGGCTTGACCACCCCGGCGTGAACCAACACGCTGTCGACATCGGCAGCAGCGCGACCGGAGGAGCGTGATGAGCGATACAGTGGACATCGGGCGCGCCCCTATCGCCAGGACGCCCGAGCGTGTCACCGAGCCCGACGGCCACGGCGTCGACGTCTTCCCTTTGCCGACGGATGCGGCGAGCCTCGAAGCGCTCCTGCGCAACCTGTTCGAGGCACATTGGGACAAGATCACCTTCGGCCCCATCATCGAGGGCGGCGCCTGGGAGATTCGCGCGCCGCATGCGCCGACGCGGCTCGGCATGATGGACGGATACCTCACGGTGGCGTTCGGCATCACGCATTTCCATCTCTGCATCGGCCCAACCAAGGGCCCGCGGCACGACCCGACGCCGCCGGCGCTCGCCCGGCGGCGGCAGACCGCGCGTGCCGAGCTCTATCGCCGGCTCGATCGCGACGGCGCGCCCGTCTCCTGGGGATTGCGGTTGTTCAACGGCGCCGACGAGCAGCAGATGACGGTTTTGCTGCCGAACCCGTTCCTGTCGGCGGATGGCGAGAAAGTCCTCAAAGTGCCGGACTGGTCGCGGCTCAAGCTATGGGACGAGCTGCGGGCGCGCTGGACGGGAGCGGACGGT
>DASVOY010000221.1:0-3877 GCA_036383115.1 Allostellaceae bacterium | reverse complement strand
GGGCGGCCGGCGCGACACCCGCGACGAGCAAGACGAGACCTAGGCAGAGCGCGCGCATCATCGCTGCATTCCTCCCTCGAATTTCCACGTTGAGCGCGCCGCCCGACATCGCTGCGGGCGGCACGCAGCCATCACGGGATGCTTATTTCTTCGCTTCGGCGTAGGGATATCTCACCTTGCCCGAGACGTACTGCGCCGGCGCGACGATCACCTGGGTCGCCGGATTCTTGAACTGCTCGACGTCGTTGCCCTTGACGCCCTGGAACTGCACCTGGAGGACGCGCGCCTGCGCCCACTCGCCTGCCGCGCCGAACGTGATGTCGCCGGCCACGGTCTTGAAGGTGTGGCTGCGGATGTAGTCGGCAAGCTTGTCCTGGTCGAGGCCCTTGGTGGCCTCGACCGCCTCGCCCAGCACCTGCAGATAGGCATAAGCGAAAGGCGGCATGTAGTAGCCCAGCGCGTCGACGCCCTCCGACGGCGCCTTCGCCTGGTATTTCTTCAGCAGGTCCATCATGCCCGGAAACTGCATGGTCGGCGCCGGCAGCCAGAAGTCGTAATTGACCATGCCGTTGAGGAGCGGGCCGAGCTGCGTCTTCAGCGCCGCCGACTGCAGTCCCACCATGCCGCCGCAGCACATTTTCGTGTTGAGGCCGACTTCGTTGATGGCGCGCACCATGCCGGCGGAGTCCGGCGGGTATGACGCGACATAGACGACGTCGGGATTGGTCGCCTGGATGGCGCGAACGATCGGCGTGTAGTCCACGGTCGTCGGCGGATATGTCCGGTCGTAGACGATCTGGAGCCCGGCCGCCTTGGCGTTCTGCCGTGCGCCGTCCGCGGCGTTGCGGGCGAACTCGGCGTCGGCGCCGACGATGGCGATGGTCTTCGGCTTCGGATCCTGCGCCATCGCCACCTCGAAGAAGCCCTTCGAGAAGGCCGGCTTCGGCTCAGGGCCGGTGGGGATCATGGCGAAGTACTTGGGATAGTGGAACTCGCTGTTCACCGCGAGCCCCAACAGCCCGATGAAGGTCATGTTGTGCTGGATCACCACCGGCATCGCGGGCGCCAGCATGTTGGTGGCATAGCCCCCGACCACCAGGTCGACCTTGTCGACGTCGAGAAGCTTGGTATAGAGGCCCGGCACGGTCGCCGGACTGCTCTGGTCGTCGTAATAGACCAACTCGACGGGCCGGCCGAGCAGCCCACCCTTGGCGTTGACGTCGTCGCGCCAGATCTGCATGGCGACGAGTGCCGACTTGCCGTTGGCGGCGAGCCCGCCGGTCAGCGCCATGCCGAAGCCGATCCGGATCGGCTCTGCCGCGCCAGCGGCCCTTGGCGGCAGCGCCACGGCCGCGACGGCGAGCGCCGCCATGAGCCAGCGCGCGACGGCTTTACGTTTCAAGCTCTTGATCATCCCGACTCCCTCCCGGTTTTCATCTTGTTGTCGTTATCATATGCTCAACTCGCCGGCTCTCGCCAGTTTCTTGGCGGCGGAGCGGCTTCATCCAGGGGAGGCGGCGATGCGTCTGGTGGCGTTCGATGATTCGGGGAAGGCGAGGCTCGGCGTGCTCCAGGGCGAGGCGGTCGTCGACCTGTCCCACGCGGCGCCCGACCTGCCGCGCGACCTCGCCGGCCTGATCCGGGCAGGTGCATCCGCCTTCGCCGGCGCCGCGGACGCCGCGCGCCGGGCCGGGGCGGAGGCGCGCCGGGCGCTCGCGGGTCTGCGCTTCCGGCCGCCGGTCGAGAATGCCGGCAAGATCGTCTGCCTCGGCCTCAACTACGTCGACCACGCCGCCGAGGGCGGCCACGCCAAGCCGGAATATCCGAGCCTCTTCCTGCGCTGCAACACCTCGCTCGTCGCGCATGGCGAGCCGATCTGGCGGCCCCGCGCCTCGTCGAAGCTCGACTACGAGGCCGAGCTGGTCGCGGTCGTCGGCCGCACCGCACGGCACGTATCGGCCGCTCGCGCGCTCGACCACATCGCGGGTTATTCCTGCTTCAATGACGCATCGCTCCGCGATTACCAGCGCAAGACCTCGCAATGGACGATCGGCAAGAATTTCGACCGGACCGGCGGCTTCGGCCCGTGGTTCGTGACCGCGGACGAGCTGCCGCCGGGGGCGACGGGGCTCTCGATCGAATCGCGGCTCAACGGCCGGGTCATGCAGAAGGCCAATACCAGCGACATGCTCTTTCCCGTCGCCGAGACGGTGGCGCTGCTCTCCGAGTGCATGACGCTCGAGCCCGGCGATCTCCTGGTCATGGGGACGCCGGCCGGGGTCGGCTACGCGCGCAATCCGCCGGTGTGGATGAAGGACGGCGACACCATCGAGATCGCCATCGAGAGCATCGGCGTCCTCAGCAACCCGGTCAAGGACGAGCCGGCGCGCTGAACGGCGAGACCACGGCGCGCTCTCGCGACACTCTCACCGGCGGCGCACGCGGCCGGTTCAGCCCGGAGAAATCCCACGCTTGTCGAGGAGGGCGCAGATCGCGCGGCATCGCGTCCCGAGCATTGAGCACGAGATTGAGCAGCGCCGTCTCGAACTGGACCGGATCGACGCGGCACGGCCAGAGCGAGGCGCCGGCCGAGATCGCGAGCGCGATCGTCTCGCCGACCGCCCGCTTCAGGACGCTCTCGTAGGCTCGCACACGCTCGTGCACATCGACCGTCTCGGGCCGCAGTTTCTGCTCGCGCGAGAACGCCAGGAGCTGCTCGGTCAACCTGGCACCCCATTCCGGCGCGAGCTCGGGCTAGGCCCGGCGGGCGCCGCTATCGAGCGGGCAGCTGCTGATCCCGAGCAGCGCGTAGGCGGGACACCATCCGGCCCCGGCGGTGGCCAACGGTATGAGCCCGACAAGGCCGATCCAGCGCAGCGCCCCGTCGACGGTGAACAGGAGAGACAGCAGCGCGAGCCCGAGCACCACGCGAAGGGTCCGGTCGATGCTTCCGACGTTCGTCTTCACCCTGGCCTCCTTCCGATCACATGAAGCCACGCAAGCCGCCCATCGGATTGACGAGCAGCGTGTCCGCGACCTTCTTCTGCTGGTTGTCGAGCGCCGCATAGAGCGGCTTCAGCGCGGCGCTGGTCTTGCGCAGCGCTTCGAGCCGCGAGGCCAGGATCGTCTCCTGGGCGTCGAGCCGCTCGGGCAGGCTCTTCTGCTCCCATCGCGCGCCGTACATGAGCTCGCGCCGCTCGTTCACCGTCTTGGCATTGGCGCGGACCGTATCGGCAAAAGCGTTCCACAGCGGCATCTGCTGCTCGGTGACCTTGAGCTCCGCCTTGACGAAGGCCAGGCGGCCGTCGACGAACTCGATGATCTGCCCCTCGTCGGCGAAGCCGAACATGCCGCCGCCCATGAAGCCGGGGCCCCCGCCATTGCTACCCATCATGCCGGGGCCGTAGCCATAGCCGCGCATCATGCCGGGGCCATAGCCCCATCCCGGCCCAGGCGCCGCGCCCGTCGGGCCATTGGCGGGCTCTGCGGAAAATGCCGGCGCGGCGACCAGCAGCAGCATGGCGCCGGCGGTGACGAAATTGCGGATCTTGCTCATTGGACGCTCCTGTCTGCGATGCGTCCCCTTTGGGGATTTCCACATTCTTCGACTCTGGCGCGCATCCGCTTTGATCCATGTCAACGCAGGGCGAAATTCGGCTCGGCGAACGGCCCGCACAAATGGCCGCCTCGGCGGCGAAATGTGCGCCTCTTGATCTGCATCAAAGCCGGCAGTCCCGGGAGCCTATCTTCTCGATCGCGGAGGTTGCACATGACCCGCCGGCGGCTGCTTGCATTCTCTCTCCTCGCCCTGGCGCTGATCGCTGCGGCGTGGGGCGGGAACGCCTGATCATGGGACCCGTCAAGGTCCCGGTGGCGG
>DASVOY010000220.1:0-3952 GCA_036383115.1 Allostellaceae bacterium | reverse complement strand
CGGCGCCCGGCGCCGGGGCCGACGACGTCACCGACCAGATCAACGAGGCGCTCAAGGCGTACGAGGCGAAGGATTTCGCCACCGCGGCCGCGGCGCTGGGCGCGGCGCAGGATCTGCTCCGCCAGCAGGCCGCCGATGCCTGGAAATCCTATCTGCCCGACCCGCTGCCGGGCTGGACGGCGGACGAGGCGAGCAGCGTGTCCGCGGCCAGCTCGCTCCTCGGCGGCGGCACCAATGTCTCGCGCGCCTACCACAGGGGCGGCGACACCGTGACCATCGAGCTCTTCACGGACTCGCCGGTGATGCAGGGGCTGGGCAAGCTGATCAGCAGCGGGCTGGTCACCGGCACCGACAACAAGCTCCTGATCATCAACGGCCGCAAGGTCACCTACACCAGGAGCGACAACTCCTTCCAGACCATGGCCGGCGACAAGGTGCTGGTGGCGGTGAAGGGCAGCCCCGGCGTCGACGAGAAGGCGCTGAAGGACTACCTCGCCGCGATCCGTTGGAAGGACATCGAGAAGGCGGGGCCGCGCTGAGCTTCGGCGTGGCGTATCGGGCCTCGCCGGCTCAGCGCGGCGGCTTCCCGCGCTCGCCCCGGGATCTGGCGCGGAGGAAATTGACGATGCACACGCGCAGGCGGCGCTCGTCCGGGCGGGCGGCATCGAAGGTGTCCTTGAGCACCATGCCGGCGGTGAAGGTCTCTTCCGGCGTGAACAGGCAGGCGGCGCCGATGAGGTTCTCCAGGCGGTGGAGCGTCTGCCGGATCGGCTCGGCCTCGGGGTCGACCGGCGGATCGGTGCGGATGCTGTCGCGCCACGGCGTGGCGCAGCGCGGGCAGGCTCGGGGATAGTCCGCGAGCGCTTGCCGCCTCTGGTGGCCGCAGGCCGGGCATGTCGCCAGGAACGGCACAGCTCCCTCCGCCGCAGTTCAGGCCGATCGCCGCTTGGCTCCGCCGCGCGCGAGTTGCCTCCTGTCGCGCCGCTCGATGAAGCGTGCGCGCTGCCACACCTCGACGCCGCTGAAGTCGGAAGCCAGGAGCGCGCGCTCGCCCGCCGCGCAGGCGTCCCAGTCGTCGCGGCATGTCAGGTCGAGGCGCCGCCGGATCGAGCCGGACTGGTTCAGGAAATAGACCCGGTAATCAGCCATGACATACCTCCGTGCGACTTCTGGTTGAGAGGCGCGCCGTGCATCGGTCTCGGCGCCTGGCGCAATGTTCCTGCACAGAAAACAATCAGCTGTCTGACACAAGCGATGACGAAAACGTCAGCAGATGTCCGTCACGACGTAATGACGCGTCGGCGGGACCGATAGATGAAGACGTCAGATACTGTGTATCATGTCAGCGATACACGCTCCCAAAGGGGAGGCGGTTCCGATAGTACTTCGATAAAATCCTCGGCGACTTGTGACAATCGTGGGTCATGCCAAACAATCGTGTGCGCCACCCGTTCATATATGCGGATGTCTGTCCTATGGGATGACCCTGGGGAGATGCGCATGCGCCAGTACATCGTGGAAAAGGGGAGGCCGGGTCGGGGTCAGAAAGGGATGTTCAAGGTCACCGTCGCCGACGAGGTCCATGCCGGCTATCTCAGCGAGTATGCCGCCCTGCTCGACGCGGTCGATGCCGCCCATGACGCCGGCGAGCCGGCTCAGGTGCTGACCCGCACCAAGGACGGCGATACCGTGAAATGGACCTATGGCATCGACTCCTATCCCTATGGGGGCGGCGGGCCCACGATCGCGCGGGCGGCATAAGGCGGGACCGCGGTGAGTTGGGCTTACGTAGAACTGCTTACGTAATAATCCGGACTGTGACGGCGGCGGCAACGGATTACGTTCACCCCCGGACGTAGTCGATTGCAGAGAGGGAGTGAACCATGCGAACCCTGATCGCCCGCGATGACGGGCAGCTCCGCCGCCTGGAGAGTGCCATTGCCGCTCTCGCGGCGCGCCCGCCGGCCGAGCGCGGCCGGGCGAGCATGCTGCTCATGGCCCTCGAGAGCGAGAGAGCCGAGCTCCTGCGCTACAGCCCGCAATTGCTGCGGAGGAAAGCCGCGGCGGCGTAGCGCTGCGGCGGGAGACGTGTCATGTCGCCCTATCGCTGTTATTTCCAGGACGAGATCGGGCACATCATGGCGCTGCAGACGATCCGATGCCGCGGCGACGATGAGGCGCGGGCGACGGCGGCAGAGCTGCTCCGCCGGGAGCCGCATCACGCCGTCGAGCTGTGGGCCATCGGCCGGCCGCTGCTCCGCCTGACCCGCGCGTCCGCGCGCGCCGATTAGGGCGATCTCGATCGCCCCGGCCTGATCGTCGGCGCGTGATTGCGCAGCGCGCCCCGCGATCTCACTTGAGATCGAACCTCGCCTTCAGGAAGTCCTTCACGCCCTGGACCGTCGCCTGGTGGGCGGCGGCGTTGTAGGCGACCTGCGGGCCTTTCTCGACGCAAGCGTCGCCGAGGTCATAGGGCTTGCCGGTCTTGCTGTTGAAGATCTGGCCATGCGCCCGCTCCTCGAGGAAGCAGTTCCGCGTCGTCTGCCCCTCGGGGAATTTGATCGGCTGCGCGATCATGAAATTGTCATAGGCGTGATAGGCGCCGGGGAACTCGGTCAGCGTCGCGTCCGCGCCCGCCGCCTTCAGCCGCTCGACATAGGCGCGGCAGGGCACGATCGAGACGTAATCGTCGGCGATGCCGTGGAACAGCCGGATCGGCTTGCCCGTCGTCCTGGTGTCGTCGCGATAGGTCACGTTGCACGGTGTGTAGAGGCCGATATGCGCGGCGAACCGGAGCGTGCCGGGAGCATACATCTGGCGGAAGCGCTCGTTGCTCGAATAGACCGCGGCGATGGCGCCCTTGGAGAAGCCCATGATGGCGATGCGGTTGGGATCGATGCGCGGATGCTCGGCGAGGAGGGCGAGCGCGCGATAGGCGTCGACCATCATCGCCAGCGAGTTCAGCTGCGACTGGTCGTTGATCGTGCTGGTGATGCCGCGGCCGGTGAAGCTGTCGAGGATGAAGACGGCGACGCCGATGCCGTTGAGCTCCTGCGCCCAGCGGTCGGCCGACGCGCCGAGCCCGCCCGAGCCATGCACGAGCACCACGGCCGGCAGCCTCTCGGTGCCCGGCTTCGGGATGCGCAGCTCGCCCGCGAGCCTGGCCGGCTTGCCGTTCTTGTCGCCGATGAGGAACTGATCGCCGCTGAGCGTGACGGTCGAGAGCGGGTGGATCTCGAGCCGCGCGAGAGTCTGCGCGCGGGCGGCCGAGGGCGGCAGCGCGAGACCGGCCGCCACGACGGCGGCGAGGATCGAGCGGATGAGCAGCGGCGAGTCTTTGCGAGCGGCGTTCATGGCGCTCCTCCCTGTGGGCGGACGTTTCTGCGGCGGCGTGACGCGATCACCAGGATAATCCCGTGCGCGCCGGAAGCACAGTCGCAACCTCAGGGTCGGGCGGGTCGGCGTGCCCTCGGCCGGAAAGCTCGCGCCGCAAGAAATCTGCTCCGACCCCAAATCCCTGAGATAGACTGTAGGGAGGCATGGTGGCGCGCCTGTGAAGGCGTCGGCACGCCCGTCGAAGGAGATCGTGATGCTCCGAGCGGCCGCTGTCATTGCGCTTGCCATCATCGGCCTGTGCGGCCCGGCGCCGGCCGGCGTGCTCTCCGCCACGGACGTTCAGCGCCTGCGGGACCACGAGCAGTACGTCGTCCCCGCAGACCGGGAGATCCCGACGCTTCGTGACATGGCGGCGCGGATCGACGCGCTGATCGTCCTGGCCGAAGGCTCGGACGAAGCGGTCGATGGCGGCAGCCGCTCCGACTTCCAGTCCGTCCTGCGCGATCTCCCCGCGATCGGCGGCCCCACGCTCGAGATGATGGTTTCCTCGCTGCAGGCCATCCCCGATCCCGGAATCTTTCCTCCGCCGGAATGGGCGGCAATGCTCACCGAGATG
>DASVOY010000219.1:0-2066 GCA_036383115.1 Allostellaceae bacterium | reverse complement strand
GTGCCGGCTATGCCGTGCGCGCCGCGACGCCGGCCGGCGAGCGGCCGCTGTGCTGCGGCCGCACGTTCCTCGCCGCAGGTCTCGTCGACGAGGCGAAGGCCGAGGCGCGGCGCCTGCTGGCCGCGCTGAAGCCCTTCGTCGCGCGCGGCGTGCCGGTCATCGGCTTGGAGCCTTCCTGCCTGCTGACCTTGCGCGACGAGTTCGCGGCGATACTCCCCGGCGAGGAGACGGCAGCGCTCGCACAGCAGGCGAAGCTGTTCGAGGAGTTCATCGCGCAAGAGAGTGCCGCCGGCCGCTCCAAGCTCGATCTGAAGCCCGCATCGCGCAAGGCCCTGGTGCACGGGCACTGTCACCAGAAGGCATTCGACGCCGTAGGCTCGACGGTCGCGGCGCTCAAGCTCGTGCCCGGGACGGAGGTAGAGACCTTCGACTCCACCTGCTGCGGCATGGCGGGTGCATTCGGCTACGAGGCCGAGCATTACGACATGTCACTCAGGATCGGCGAGCTGGGCGTGCTGCCGAAGATGCGCGGTGCGGCGGCAGAGACGCTGCTGATCGCCGCCGGCACGAGCTGCCGCCAGCAGATCGCGCATGGCGCCGGGCGCGAGGCGCTGCACCCGGCGCGCGTGCTCGATGAGGCTAGCGCTTGAGCGCCCGCAAGGGCAGCGTGGCGCCATCGGGCAGGGGATAGCGATCGACGTCCACCAGCATGGCCACGGTCTGGTAATAGCCGATGGTACCGATGAGATCGACGACGCCGCGCTCGCCGAACTTCGCCTTCGCCGCGGCGAATGTCGCGTCGCTCACCCGCTTCGTGTTGATCAGCTCGCGCGTGAACTTGTAGACGATTTCGTCGTCGCTCTCCATTTTGGCCGGCCGCTTGCCTGCGGCGATCGCCTCGGCGACGGCCGGGGGCAGGCCAGCTTTCATCGCCAGCGAATGATGCGCATACCAGACATACTGCGCGGTCCAAGCGCGCGCCGTGACCAGGATCGTCAGCTCCTTCAGCCGGTCCGAGAGCGAGTTCTTGAAGATCACGTATTCACCGACGTTCTGCAGCCGGTCCCCGAGTTCGGGGCTGCGCAGCATGACATTGAACGGTCCGTTGAGCGAGCCGCGCGGTCCGGAGACGATGTGCTCGACCAGCGCCCTCTGCTCCTGGCTCATCTCCTCCCAGGTCAGCGGCTTGAAGCGGTCGCCGCGCAGCTTGAATTGCGGCGCATCTGCCGCCGCAGCGGCGGCCATCCCCGCCAGCAGGATCGCGGCGGCGCAGGCAATCTTGCGAGTCATGATCATGTCTCCCAGGGCAAGGTACGCAAAAGACGGCATCGAGCGGGTGCCCGAGGCCGCGACGATCCTCACACCACAACGGTTTAGGGAACACTAATGTGCGGCCGGCGCCGCTCGGCATCACGCGCATGTGATCGGCAGGTCGCGCACGGTGCCGGGCGCGCCGCTGCGCCGTGCCCGGTCGGGCTACCGGTTCAGCGCCTGGAGCGGCGGCTTCACACCCTCGGGCAGCGGATAGCGGTCGACGTTCAGCAGCATCGACACGATGTGGTAGTAGCCGATGAGGCCGACGAGATCGACGACGCCGCGCTCGCCGAACTTCTCCTTCGCCGCATTGAAGGTCGCGTCGCTCACCTGCTTGGTGTCGATGAGCTCGCGGGTGAAGTTGTAGACCACCTCCTCGTCACTCTGCATCTTGGTCGGCCGCTTGCCGGCGGCGATGTCCTCCGCGACGGCCGGCGGCACGCCCGCCTTCATCGCGTATTGGTAATGCGCGTACCACTCGTACTGCGCCGTCCACGCCCGCGCCGTGACCAGGATGGCGAGCTCGTTGAGACGCGGCGGGATCGACGTCTTGAAGCGGACATATTCGCCGACCTTCTGCAGCCGGTCGCCGAGATCGGGGCTGCGCAGCATGACGTTGAACGGCCCGTTGAGCGTGCCGCGCGGCCCCGAGAGGATGGCGTCCGCCATCGCCTTCTGCTCCAGCGTCATCTCATCCATGGTCAAGGGCTTGAAGCGGTCGCCGCGCAAAGGCTGCATCTGGGCGGCGAAAG
>DASVOY010000218.1:0-10705 GCA_036383115.1 Allostellaceae bacterium | reverse complement strand
CGTGGCGACGCCGGAGCTCGTGCCGGCACAATCGAGCGGGGCGCTGAGCGGTTGACAGCGCCCGGGGAGAAGGGCCTGCTAGGAAGCAGCGGAGGTTCAGGCATGACGGAGACGATCCCCGGCGCCGAGGCGCTGCGCGGGCTGGCGCAGGAGCTGACCGAGCTGTTGCGCCTGCGCACCTTGCCCATCGGCATGAAGCTCCTGGAGGACCCGGCGGCGCTCGACGCCATACCGGGGCTGCGCCGGCCGAAACAGGGCGCGCAATTCTCGACCTGCCAGCTGGCGACCCAGGCGCGCGTGGCCGGGCTCACCCTCGGCATCGTGCACGACAATCTGCGCCCCAACAGCAATTGCGGGGGCATCGTCGGCCTGAACGAGCCCGGCGAGGACTACCTGTCGGGCAAGCGCATGGCCGGCGTGTGGTTCGAGAACCGGGAGGCGGCGCATCGGCACCAGGTGGAAATGCCGCGCGTGCCGGCCGGCCGCTATCACGCGCTCGCCGTATCGCCGCTGCGCTCCGCGCGCCTCGACCCGCCCGACATCGTGCTGTTCTACGGCACGCCCGGGCAGATGATCCTGTTCATCAACGGACTGCAATGGAAGAATTACCGGCGCTATGATTTCTCGATCACCGGCGAGAGCGCCTGCGCCGACAGCTGGGGCCGCGCGCTCAAGACGCGCGAGACCAGCCTGTCGATCCCCTGCTATGCCGAGCGGCGCTATGGCGGGGTCGCCGACGACGAGATGCTGATGGCGCTGCCGCCGCAGGAGCTGGGGCGCGCCGTCGAGGGGCTGAAGGGGCTGGCCAAGGCGGGCTTGCGCTATCCCATCCCGCCCTACGGCGCCTTCGCCGATCCGGCCGAGGGCATGGCGAAGAGCTATGGATGAGGAGGTGGCGCGGGTTTGCTTCGAGTTCGGCTGCAAGCCTATCCTGCGCGGTATTGCAGGGTGAGCCCGTTCAAAATCGGGGAGGATCGCGTCGTGATAAGATGCATCATCGGCGGCGTCGCCGCGTTAGCGGTCGCGAGCGCCACCGCGGCGCTGGCGCAGGAGAAGCCGGAGGCCAAGGATATGGCGCTGGTCGGCTACAACGACCTGCAGGGGCGGAGCGCCTATCAGCCGACGATCCACGAGCAGAATGGCCGCTGGATCGCCTATGTCGGCCATCACGGCGGCACCGACGACGAGCCGATGCCGCTCAACCCGCTCACCGGGCAGAAGGAGAACAACGGCACCTCCCTCGTCGACGTCACCGACCCGCACCATCCGAAATACCTTCACCACATCCCCGGCGAGCCCGGCACTTACGAGCAGGGCGGCGCGCAGATGGTGCGCGTGTGCGATGGCAAGACCCTGCCCAAGGGCGATCCGGCCAGGACCTATATGCTGCGCACCTTCGGCAATTCCGCGCATGAGGTGTGGGACACGACCGATCCCGCCAACCCGAAGCTCCTGACGCGCATCGCAGGCATCAAGGGCACGCACAAGAACTGGTGGGAATGCGACACGGGGATCGCCTACCTCGTCTCGGGCAAGCCCGGCTGGCGCGTCGGCCGCATGACCTCGATCATCGATCTCGCCGATCCCGCGCATGGCGTCTGGGTCCGCGATTTCGGCCTCGCCGGCCAGCAGCCCGGCGCCACCACCGAGCCGGTGCCGACCGAGCTGCACGGGCCGATCTCCACGGGGCCCAAGGGCAACCGCGTCTATTTCGGCTACGGCACCAACAAGGGCGGCGTCCTGCAGATCGTCGACCGCGAGAAACTGCTTTCGGGCGAGAAGGAGCCGACGCCCGAGAACCTGCTCTACCCGCAGGTCGGGCGGCTCGACATGTCGCCGCTGGTCGGCGCGCACACGGTGTTTCCGGTGCTCGGCGTGCCGATCGCCGAATTCGCCCATGACAAGCTCGGCAGGACACGCGATTTCGTCGTCATCACCGACGAGGCGATACTCAACGAGTGCCAGGAGGCGCGCCAGATGGTGTGGTTCGTCGACGTCACCGACGAGGCGCGGCCGATGGTGGTATCGAGCTGGACCGTGCCCGAGGCCTCCGGCAATTTCTGCGCACGCGGCGGCCGCTTCGGCACCCACTCCTCGAACGAGAGCTTCACCCCGGTCTACTACAAGAAGCTCATGTTCTTCGCGCATTTCAACGCCGGCTTGCGCGCGGTCGACATCCGCGACCCCTTCCACCCGCACGAGGTCGCGCATTACATCCCGGCGATCACCGAGCGCACCGACAAGCGCTGCACGACCATCGACGGGAAGGAGCATTGCGCGCGGGTCATCCAGACCAACAATGTCGAGGTCGACGACCGCGGCTACATCTACATCGTCGACCGCGCCAACACCGGGATGCACATCCTGGAGCTGACCGGCGCGGCGCGGAAGATCGCGGAGTTGCCGACGCAGCGGGCCGCCAAATGAGCGAGGAAAGCGGCGGCATGGTGGCCGGCGCCATCGTCGAGCAGGGGACGACGCCTTACACCGTCACGGTCCGGACGGGGCACCACCGGCTGATTTCCGACGAGCCGGCGAGCGCGGGCGGCGCCGACGCCGGCCCATCGCCCTTCGGCTTGCTGCTGTCGAGCCTCGGCGCCTGCACCGCCATCACCTTGCGCATGTATGCCGAGCGCAAGAAGTGGCCGCTGGCGGGGGTCAAGGTGCGGCTCACCTATCGCTGGCAGGGCGAGGATCCCCTGATCGAGCGCGAGCTCACGCTCGACGGGCCGCTCGATGAGGCGCAGCGCGCCCGCTGCGCCGAGATCGCCGAGAAGACGCCGGTGACGCGCGCGCTGAAGCGCGGCATCGAGATCAGGACGACGCTGCGCTAGACGGCTTCCGTCGCGGAAATGATCTGGGAGCGGCGCTGCCGCGCGCGTCTGCGGGCGAGCCGGCCATCTGTCAATGCAACGGGAGGCCAGGATGAGCAAGCTGAAGCCGGAAACGCGCGACAAGCTGAAGACCGTCAGCACCGCGACGTTGTGCACGGCCCTTTTCAAGCGCGGCTTCCGCAATCAATTCATCCAGGATGTCCACCCGCTGAACCCCGCCGCAGGGCCCATGGTCGGCGAGGCCTTCACGCTGCGCTACATCCCCGCCCGCGAGGATCTGAACCCGATCACGGTGTTCCAGGACCGGTCGCATCCGCAGCGCAAGGCGGTCGAGGAGTGTCCGCCCGGGGCCGTCATGGTCATCGATAGCCGCAAGGACCCGCGCGCCGCCTCCGCCGGATCGATCCTGATTTCCCGCTTGATGAAGCGCGGCGTGGCGGGAGTGGTGACGGATGGCGGGTTCCGCGATTCGCCGGAGATCGCCCAGCTCCCCTTTCCCTCCTATCATAACCGCCCGTCGGCCCCGACCAACCTCACCCGGCACCAGGCACTCGACATCGACGTGCCGATCGGCTGCGGCGACGTGCCGGTCTGGCCGGGCGACGTGGTGGTCGGCGACGCCGAAGGCGTGGTGGTGCTCCCCGCTCACCTCGCCGATGAGCTCGCCGACGAGGCGGTCGAGATGACCGCGTTCGAGGATTTCGTGTCCGAGGAGGTCATGCGCGGACGCTCGATCCTCGGCCTCTATCCCGCGACCGAGGAGAAGGCTCGGGCCGATTTCGCCGTGTGGCGCAAGGCCAACGGACGCTGACGGCGGCGCCAAGACGGCGATGACGCGCTCTTAAGCGGGATATCGAGATCAGCGCGCCGCTGCGGTCGGGTATCCCGACCCGCCAAGCGCTTGTCGGCAGCGGCCTCAGAAGCGGTAGCGGGCGTTGGCCGTCAGCACATGGGCATGGACGTCGCCATGGGTCAGGACGACACCGCCGCCGGCGAGCGTGCCGCCGTCGGAGTTGATCCAGAGATAGCGGTAGCGCCCGCCGAGCGAGAGCTTGTCGGTGAGGGCGTAGTCCAGTCCTGCCGCGATGTCGGCGGCGAAATCGAATGCGCTGCCGCTCACGTCCAGAGCGGCGGCGTTCGGTTGGGAGCTCACGGACCAATCGAGATGGGCAAAGCCGATGCCGGCGCCGAGGTAAGGCAGGAACCGCCCCTTATTGCCCAGAGGCCGATAAAGCACATTCACCAGCCCGATGATCGTGTCGAAATTGCCGTTGAGCGCGATGGAGGGAAGCGGACCGCCCGGTCCCACGAAGCTGCCGGACAGCTTGAAGGGATCGTACAAAGTCCAGCCGATCTCGGCCTCGGCGGCAAGGCGCTCGGTGAGATCGTAGCCGGCGAAACCGGCGACGGCGCCCGCGGGGTTGAAACTCAGCTGGCCGCTGCCCGTGATGGTGCCGCTCAATCGAGCGCTCATGTCCTCTGGAAAGATCGGGCCGACGGCAATGCCGACATGGAGGTTGTCCCGCGCAAGTGTTGGATGCTCCATATCTTGCGCCGCCGCCATGCCGCCGGTGGCCGTCATGCCGATCCAAACGCCGGCGACGGCAAGGCGGCCGGCGCGCAATCTTTTCATCCGGGATTTCGCGAAGAGACCCACACGAATCCTTTCCGGGTACGATGGCGCCGTCGGGCAGCAGCCGCGAAGGTCGCGCATACCGCGCGATGATCTCCTAAACGGATTTCCGGCTCGGCGCACTGGGCTCGCGAAAAAATGATCGAGCCAGCCCTGCCTTCCCTCAAGCGCGCGAGACGGGCGAGACGGGCCGGCGCTAACGCACCGTTCCCGGCACCGGCATCAACCCGCCCGGCGGGTAGGGCGGGTTGGGCGGCGCGCCGGGCGGCTGCGCCATGCCGCCAGGCCCATAGCCGGTGACCGGCCCGGAATAGGGCGGGGTGTAGAACGGCGTGGCGCTGCGGCCGGGCTCCTGCACCGGCGCCGGCCCGCGCATGAGCTCGTCCGGGCTCGGACCCGGCAGGAACTGCTGCACCTCGGGATTAGGCTTGGGCAGGGTCGTTCGCATCGGCGGATCGGCCGGCGCCGACCCCCCCTGGGCCGCCGGACCAGGCGGGATGACGAAATAGGGCGGAGACGGCGCGTCGGGCGAGCCGCATCCCGTCAGCAGCATGCCCGCCACCAGGGCGGCACCGCATTGCCTGAGCATCGACGGGATATCGTCACGTCCGCCGCCGATGTCATCCTTGCCAAGTCGGATTTCGCACGGAATTATCGCCGGCAGCACGCAAGACCAACAGGGGGATCACATGTCGGGAATTTCGCGCAGGACCTTCGTCGGCGCCGGCGCCGCTTCGATCGGCATGGCGGTGCTGCCGCGCCGCGCGAGGGCTGCCGAGTTCACCTATAAATACGCCAACAACACGCCGGCCGATCATCCCATGAACGTGCGTGCGCGCGAGGCGGCGGCGCACATCAAGGAGGAGTCGAAAGGGCGGCTCGACATCCAGATCTTCCCCAACAACCAGCTCGGCGGCGACACCGACATGCTGGCGCAGGTCAGGAGCGGCGGCATCGAGTTCTTCACCCTCTCGGGCCTCATCCTCGCGACGCTGGTGCCGGTCGCGTCGATCAACGGCATCGGCTTCGCCTTCAAGGATTACGACCATGTCTGGGCGGCGATGGACGGCGATCTCGGCGCCTTCGTGCGCGCCGCCATCGCCAAGGCCAACCTCCACGCCTTCGACAAGATCTGGGACAACGGCTATCGCCAGATCACCAGCAGCACTCGTCCGATCAATACGCCGGATGACCTCAAGGGCTTCAAGATCCGCGTGCCGGTGAGCCCGCTCTGGACGTCGATGTTCAGGGCATTCGGCGCCGCGCCCGCGAGCATCAACTTCAACGAGGTCTATACGGCGCTCCAGACCAAGGTCGTCGAGGGCCAGGAGAACCCGATCTCGCTCATCCAGATCGCCAAGCTTTACGAGGTGCAGAAATACTGCTCGCTCACCGGCCACATGTGGGACGGCTTCTGGATGCTCGCCAACAAGCGTGCCTGGGAGGCGCTGCCCAAGGACCTGCAGGAGATCGTGGCGCGCAACTGGAACCAGGCGGCAATCGACGAGCGCTCCGACATCGCCAAGCTGAACGCCTCGCTCCAGGGCGATCTCGAGAAGAAGGGTCTCATCTTCAATAAGCCCGACCCCGGCGCCTTCCGCGCCGCCCTGAAGCAGGCCGGCTTCTACAACGAATGGCGCGAGAAATACGGCCCCGAGGCCTGGGCCGTGCTCGAGAAATACGCCGGCAGCCTCTCCTGAGGCGAGCGGCGCAGGGGTCATCAGGTAGGCACGGTCGCGGGAACCTCGTGCACGTGCACGTCGTGCCCACCATGGCGGCGCAGGATGTCGAGCGCGTGTGGCTCGGCCGCGGCGTCGCGCAGGCGCACCCAGACGAGGATGCCGCCGCGCTCGAGCTGCTCCTCCAGGTATTTCCGATGTTCGCCGCCATAGACCTTGCCGAGCAGCGCGCCGAGCCCGCCCACGCCGCCACCCGCCGCCACCGCAAGTCCGGCCGCGAGCGCCGCGGCGCCGCCGGTCATGACGGTGAAGCCGGCCGCGGCGAAGGCGGCGACCGTCGCGGCGGCGCTGATGTCGAGGATCCGGCGCTGACGGATGTCGGTGTCGACGAAGACCGGCGCGCGCTTGACCGTGGGATCGTCCTCGGCCTTGAGAACGTCGCCATGTTCCGGCGCGACCCGCTGCTCCAGATCATCGCGCGCCATGAAGCTGATATCGGCGCGGTCGAAGCCGTGGCTCTGCAGATCACTCACCGCCGCCTGCAAAGCCTCGGGATCATCGAAGGCGGCGACCGCCTCGCGGATCGTCCCGGCAGGCGTGTCCAGTCGCTCCATGGCGCGTCCTTTCGTTGCCCTCTCCTGGGGACAACGAGCGGGGACGGCGCGAGGTTCAGCGCGGCGCCTCGGCGCTGGCGAGCGCGCCGAGCCAGTCGAGGCTCGCCCGCAGCCTGACCGCGGCGCCGATGGCGACGATGGCCGGCGGCTCGATGCCGGCGGCGGCGACGTCGGCGGCGGCACGGCACAGCGTCGTTTCGAGCACGCGCTGGGCGTCGGTGGTGGCCTTGCTTACCACCGCCACCGGCTCGTCGGCGCCGCGGCCGGCCGCGATGAGGCGCCGGGCGATGGAATCGAGATGCTTCAAGGCCATGTAGAGCACGAGCACCGGCGCGCCCTTGGCGAGCGCCTGCCAGTCGAGCCCGTCAGGCACCTCGCCGTCGCTCGCGTGTCCCGTAATGAAGGCAACGGCGGAGTTGATGTCGCGGTGCGTCGCGGGAATGCCGGCATAGGCGAGGCCGCCGATGGCGGCGGTGATCCCCGGCACGACGCGGAACGGGATCTTGGCCGCGGCGAGCGCCAGCGCCTCCTCGCCGCCGCGGCCGAAGACGAATGGGTCGCCGCCCTTGAGGCGCAGCACCCGCTGCCCGCCCCGCGCCAGGCGGATCAGGCGCTCGCTGATGTCGGGCTGTTGCGGCGACGGCTTGCCGCCGCGCTTCCCGGCATAGTCGAGCTTAGCACCAGGCCGCGCCAGATCGAGGATGCGCGCATCGACCAGCGCGTCGTAGACCACGGTGTCGGCATGCTGCAGCGCGTGCAAGGCGAGCAGCGACAGCAAGCCCGGATCGCCCGGCCCCGCGCCGACGAGCCAGACCGATCCGGCGGCGAATTCCGGCAAGTCGAGCGGAGGAAAGGATGCGTCCCGCGCCATGTTGCGCCGCAGCCTACACCGCGGCGTGCGGTGCGGGTAGTCAGGGAGGGTGCCGATTACCTAAACTCCGCGCGATGTCACGGCGACCGAGCGGGCCCTTGCGGCGCGGCTGGACCACCGGGGCTTGTGCCGCGGCGGCTTCGCGCGCCGCCTGTCAGGCCTTGTTCACCGGCGCCTTTCCCGATCCCGTCGCCATCCGGCTGCCGGGCGGCGAGCAGCCCTCCTTCCCTCTCGCGCTCAAGGAGCTGGACGCCGCGTCCGCACGCGCCGGCATCGTCAAGGACGCGGGCGACGATCCCGATGTGACCCATGGCGCGCTGGTGATCGCCGAAGTGGCGCGCGGGCCGGCCGGCAGCGGCATCACCTTCCATGCCGGGCCCGGGGTCGGCCGGGTGACGCGGCGCGGCCTGCCGCTCGCCGTCGGCGAGCCCGCCATCAATCCGGGCCCGCGGGCGATGATCGCGCAGGCGCTCGCCGATGCCGCCGAGAGCTGCGATGCTGCTCTGCCCGACCTCGCCGTCACCGTCTCGATCCCCGGCGGCGAGGCGCTGGCGGCGCGGACGCTCAACAGCCGGCTCGGCATCGTCGGCGGGCTCTCGATCCTTGGCACCACCGGTATCGTCATCCCCTATTCCTGCAGCTCGTGGATCCATTCGATTCATCGCGGCATCGACGTGGCGCGCGCCGCCGGGCTGGCGCATCTCGCCGCGTCGACCGGCTCGACCTCGGAGACTGCCGTGCAGCGGCTTTATGCGCTGCCCGACATGGCGCTCATCGATATGGGTGATTTCGTCGGCGCGACGCTCAAATATCTCAGGCGGCATCCGGTAGAACGGCTGACGCTGGCCGGCGGCTTCGCCAAGCTGGCGAAGCTCGCCCAAGGCCATCTCGATCTCCATTCCGCGCAGAGCCGCGTCGATGCCGCGGTGCTCGCCAGTCTCCTCGCCGGGCTCGGTTGCACCGAAGAGATGGTCGCCGCCGCGCGCGAAGCCACGGGCGCCGGCGCCGTGCTCGACCTCGCCGGCACGTTCAAGCCGGCGCTCGCCGACCGCGTGGCGCGGCAGGCGCGCGAGGTGGCGCTCGCCACGCTTGCCGGCGGCACCGCCGTCGACGTCGCCATCTTCGACCGCCAGGGCGAGCTCATCGCCCATGCGGGGCCGTGACGCGTATTCCGGCGTACTGACATTATTCGTAAGCTAGAATATGGCGCGAGCGCCTGCCGGAGCCGGGGACCCATGATGGATATGCAGCTTTACCTGACCTTTCTCTCCGCCTCGATCGTGCTGGCGCTCATTCCAGGGCCGAACGTGGCGCTCATCGTCGCGAACAGCGTCGCCCATGGCGCGCGATTCGGGCTGCTGACGGTGGCCGGGACCAGCACTGCCATCATCGTCCAGCTGGCGTTGACGGGGCTCGGCATGTCGGCGGTGCTGGGTACGCTCGGTGAATGGTTCGAATGGGTGCGATGGATCGGGGCCGTCTATCTCCTCTATCTCGGCATCACCCAGTGGCGCGCCGTTCCGACCGACCTGACCGCGACGGCGCCGCAGGCGAAATCGGCGCGGGCGGTCTATGGGCGCGGCTTGCTGATCGCTTTGACAAATCCGAAGACGCTGCTGTTCTACGGCGCGTTCTTCCCGCAATTCGTTACGCCGAACGACGCGCTGGCGAGCCAACTGATCCTGCTGTCGGCGACGTGTCTGCTCGTTGCCCTCGCCATCGACAGCGGCTGGGCGCTGCTGGCCGCCCGCGCGCGCCATCTGATCGCCGCGCGGGGCAGGCTGCGGAATCGCTTGTCCGGCGGATTGCTGATCGGCGCCGGGCTCGGCCTCGCCTTGGCCCGCCATCGATAAGCGCGCATGCCGAACCGTGATCGCCGCACGCATCTCCTGATCCTCGGCGGTACCGCCGAGGCGGCAGCGCTCGCCGGCGCGGCGCTCGCGCGCTTCGGCAAGGGGCTCGGCGTCACCAGTTCGCTCGCCGGGCGCACCGAGCATCCGGTGCCGCCGCCCGGCGCGGTGCGCATCGGCGGCTTCGGCGGCGTTGCGGGGCTGGCGGGGTATCTCGCCGAGCACCGCGTCGATGTCGTCGTCGACGCCACCCATCCCTTCGCCGCGCAGATCTCGGCGCAGGCGCAGGCGGCGTGCGCGACGGCGGGCGTGCCGCGGCTGCTGCTCCACCGCCCGCCCTGGCCGCGCCACCCGCTCGACCGCTGGGTCGAGGTCGAGGACGTCGCCGGCGCCGCCGCCGCCCTGCCCAAACTCGGCCGGCGCGCGTTTCTCACCATCGGCGCCAGCGAGCTTGCCGCCTTCGCCCCGCTCGGCGACATGCATTTCGTGGTGCGGCTGGTCGATCCGCCGCGCGAGAAGCTGCCGCTCGCGTCCTGCGAGGTGCTGCTGGGCCGCGGGCCGTTCTGCCTCGCCGAGGAGCGGCTCATCCTCGATCGCCGCCGCATCGACGTGCTGGTCGCCAAGGCGAGCGGCGGCGGCGCCACCGAGGCGAAGCTCATCGCCGCGCGCGAGCGCAGCCTGCCGGTGGTGATGGTGCGCCGCCCTCCGCCGCCGCCGGGGCCGCGCGTCGACAGCGTCGCCGCCGCGCTCGACTGGCTCGCGGAAAGGCTGCCCGGCGTTACCAGGGAGGAGACCGCATGATGACACGACGCTTGCTGCTGGCATGGCTCGGGACGGCGCTCGCCCTCGCCGCTTCGGGCGGACAGGCATCGGCGATCGACTTTCCCGATTGGTACACAGTGGTCAACGCCGCATCCCAGAACAAGACCGACGACGTCGCGATGATGCTGCGCCGCGGCGACAATCCCAACGATGTCGACTCCGCCGGGCGGACCCCGCTCGACTACGCCGCCACCTTCGGCAATGTGACGATGGCGAAGATGCTGCTCGATGGCGGCGCGCGCCCGGATTATCGCGACAATTTCGGCCGGATCGCGCTCCATTGGGCGGCAGAGACGGGCCAAGCCGAGATCATCCGCGTGCTGCTGGCGGCCAAGGCGCCGGTCGATGCGCAGGCCAAGCAGGGCATCACGCCGCTGATGCTGGCCGCGGGCGCCAACAAGG
>DASVOY010000217.1:0-7703 GCA_036383115.1 Allostellaceae bacterium | reverse complement strand
AGGGCGCGGTGGCGAGATTGCAGGCGAAGGCGGGCGAGGCGAAAAGGGAAAAGGCGAGCGTCGCCGCGGCGGCGACGGCCCGCCAGCTCATGCCGCCGTGCCGCCGACGGTCAGCCCGTCCATGCGCAGGGTCGGCTGACCGACGCCGACCGGCACGCCCTGACCGTTCTTGCCGCAGGTGCCGATGCCGTCATCGAGCTTCATGTCGTTGCCGATCATTCCGACTTTGGTGAGCGCATCGGGACCGTTGCCGATGAGGGTGGCGCCCTTGACCGCCGGTCCGACCTTGCCGTTCTCGATGAGATAGGCCTCGGACGCCGAGAACACGAACTTGCCCGAGGTGATGTCGACCTGGCCACCGCCGAAATTCACGGCATAGAGGCCGCGCTTCACCGAGCCGATGATCTCCTGGGGGTCCTTGTCGCCTGCCAGCATATAGGTATTCGTCATGCGCGGCATCGGCGCATGGGCGTAGCTCTGGCGCCTTCCGTTGCCGGTCGGGCGCATGCCCATGAGCTGCGCGTTGAGCCGGTCCTGCATGTAGCCCTTGAGGATGCCGTCCTCGATCAGCACCGTGCGCGAGGTGGGCGTGCCCTCGTCGTCGACGGTGAGCGAGCCGCGCCGGTCGCGCATCGTGCCGTCGTCGACGACGGTGACGCCCGGCGAGGCGACGCGCTGGCCGATGAGCCCGGCGAAGGCCGAGGTCTTCTTGCGGTTGAAGTCGCCTTCGAGCCCATGGCCCACCGCCTCGTGCAGCATGACGCCGGGCCAGCCCGAGCCGAGCACGACGGTCATCTCGCCGGCCGGCGCCGGCACGGAGCCCAGATTGACCAGCGCCTGCCGCAGCGCCTCGTCGACCTGGCCCTGCCATTGCGCCGGATCGAAATAGCGCTGATAGGCGATGCGCCCGCCGGCGCCGGAGGAGCCGGTCTCCATGCGGTCGCCTTCGCCGACGACGACGCTGACGTTGAGCCGCACCAGCGGTCGGATGTCGCCGACCCGTATGCCGTCCGGACGGATGATCTGCACCGCCTGCCAGGTGCCGGCGAGCGACGCCATCACCTGGCGCACGCGCGGGTCCTTGGCGCGCGCATAGGCGTCGATCTCGGTCAGGAGCTTCGCTTTTTCGGCGAAGTCGATCTGCGAGAGCGGATTGGCGTCGGTATAGAGCGACTGGTTGGTGCCGATCGGTGGTGCGGCGAAGCTGCCGCTGTGACCGGCCTTGACCGCGCGCACCGTCGTGCCGGCGCGGCGGATCGCCGCCTCGGAGAGCTCGGAGGCGTGGGCATAGCCCGCCGCCTCGCCCGACAGCGCGCGCAGCCCGAAGCCCTGCGCGGTGTCGAAGGCGGCGCTCTTGATGCGGCCGTCGTCGAGGGCGAGACTCTCGGATTGGCTGTATTCGAGGAAGAGCTCGCCATCGTCCATGCCGGCGAGAGCTTCCCGCACGATCTTCTCGACGCGCTCCCGGTCCATGCCGGTCTGGGTGAAGAACAACGCGTCGGTCTGGGCGAGATCGGACATTTGCGGCTCCATGGCGGGCGGGTGACGCCGGCCTTTGATCCCCCTGCTGCTTCTTGCCATGAGGCGCCGGTCCGCTTCCAGGGAAACGTGGCGGGCGCCGCATCCTGCGGGGTTGCGTAGGGATATAGGGCGTTGCGGCGCCGTGCGGAAGCGGCGGGCGGGCGATTCGGCGAGAGCGGCGCGCGGCGCTCTCCGGGCTGGTTTCGCCGTGTTTATGCGTCATAAAGTCGCAATTCTGCGGTTGGCGCCGCCGCCGGCTGGGCGCTATTACCAAGCCGATGCTCGGCGCGGCAACGGTGTTGCCGGCGCCGCGCGCTTCGCGTTGTCGGCGGAGTTGTGGGCGCTCCGAGCTTTGTTGTAGGGTCGCGCCGCCTTCCGCGGGGATGCGGATTCGATCGGGCGGGAGCGACCATAGCGCGTAAGGTGCCGATGGCGGGGAAACACGCCGACGCCTTCCGCCACATCCGGGACGAGGGGCTCAAAGAGCATGAGACGGGTTGGCAGAGTCGCAGCGAAGGGCAGGGCGCTGTGGTCGGCGCTGACGGCCATGGCGCTTGCCGTAGCGCTGGCGCCGGCGGCGCTGGCGGAACAGCCGAGCGAGTGGCAGCTCGGCATGCAGCGCGGCGCGACGCCGGTGCGCGCGGAGATCGACTTCCTGCACAACGATATCCTGCTGCCGATCATCACCGGCATCACCATCTTCGTGCTGGCGCTGCTGCTTTACGTGATCGTGCGCTTCAACGCCAAGCGCCATCCGACGCCGTCCCAGACGACGCACAACACGGTCATCGAGCTGATCTGGACGGTGGTCCCGGTGCTGATCCTGCTGATCATCGCCATCCCGTCCTTCAAGCTGCTCTATTTCGTCGACCGCACGCAGCATGCCGACATGACGCTGAAGGTGACGGGACACCAGTGGTACTGGAGCTACGAGTATCCGGACCAAGGCAATGTCAGCTTCGACAGCAACATGATCCCGGAGGAGGATCAGGTGAAGCAGAAGATGCTTCGCCTGCTCGAGGTCGACAATCCCGTGGTCGTGCCGGTCGACACGACGATCCGCATCCTGGTCACGGGACAGGACGTCATCCACAGCTGGTATCTGCCGGCGGCGGGCGTGCAGGAATACGCCGTCATCGGCCGCAACAACGAGAGCTGGATGCGCTTCGAACGGTCGGACACCTATTATGGCCAGTGCAACCAGATCTGCGGCGTCAACCACCCGTTCATGCCGATCGAGGTCAAGGCCGTATCGAAGGAGAACTTCGGCAAGTGGACGGAATGCGCGAAGAAGCCGCCCAAAGATGATCTATCACAGTGTGCCAGGTTCGCGGTGACTGACGGCGACGGCGAAAAATCCGCCCGGCTCGCCGAACAGTCGCCAGAATAAGCATCGGACGAGGAAAAACCCCATGGCGTATGGATCGACCGCTCACGCGCACGAGCATGAGGAACACCGGCCCGGCTTCTTTGCCCGCTGGTTCCTGTCGACCAACCACAAGGACATCGGCACGCTCTATCTCACCTTCGCCATCGCCGCCGGCATCATCGGCGGGCTCATGTCGGTGCTGATGCGCATCGAGCTGATGACGCCGGGCGACCATCTGCTGCACGGCAATCACCAGCTCTACAACGTGATGATCACGGCGCACGGCCTGACGATGATTTTCTTTACGCTGATGCCGGCGTTGATCGGGGGCTTCGGCAATTGGTTCGTGCCGATCATGATCGGCGCACCGGACATGGCGTTTCCGCGCCTCAACAACATCAGCTTCTGGCTGCTCGTGCCGTCCTTCTGCCTGCTCTTCGGCTCGGCCTTTGTCGGCGAAGGCGCGGGCGTCGGCTGGACGGTCTATCCGCCGCTATCGAACATCGAGGGCCATCCTGGCCCGTCCGTCGACATGGCGATCTTCTCGCTGCACCTCGCCGGCGCCTCGTCGATCCTGGGCGCGATCAATTTCATCACCACGATCTTCAACATGCGCGCGCCGGGAATGACGCTGCACAAGATGCCGCTCTTCGTGTGGTCGATCCTGGTGACGGCGTTCCTGCTGCTGCTGTCGTTGCCGGTGCTGGGCGGCGCAATCACCATGCTGCTCACCGACCGCAATTTCGGCACCTCGTTCTTCAAGCCCGATGGCGGCGGCGACCCGCTGCTCTTCCTGCATCTCTTCTGGTTCTTCGGCCACCCCGAGGTCTACATCATGATCCTGCCGGGCTTCGGCATGATCAGTCAGGTCGTCTCGACCTTCTCGAGGAAGCCGATCTTCGGCTATCTCGGCATGGTCTACGCCATGGTGTCGATCGGCGTGATCGGCTTCGTGGTGTGGGCGCACCACATGTTCACCACCGGCATCAGCGTCAACACCCGCGCCTATTTCACCGCGGCGACCATGGTCATCGCGGTGCCGACGGGCATCAAGATCTTCTCCTGGATCGCGACGATGTGGGATGGCGCGCTCGAGTTCAAGACGCCGATGCTCTGGGCGGTCGGCTTCATCTTCCTCTTCACCGTCGGCGGCGTCACCGGGGTGGTGCTGGCCAATGCCGGCGTCGACGTGGCGCTCCACAACACCTACTACGTGGTCGCCCATTTCCACTACGTGCTGTCGTTGGGTGCCGTGTTCTCGCTGTTCGCCGGCTTCTACTACTGGATCGGCAAGATGAGCGGGCGGCAGTACAACGAGACCTTCGGCAAGATCCATTTCTGGACCACCTTCATCGGCGTCAACCTAACCTTCTTCCCGATGCACTTCCTGGGTCTCGCCGGTATGCCGCGCCGCATCAGCGACTACCCCGACGCCTTCGCCGGCTGGAACATGGTGGCTTCGATCGGCTCCTTCATCTCCTTCGCCTCGACCCTGTTCTTCGTCTACATCGTCTTCGACACCCTGCTGCGCGGCAAGAAGGCCGCGGCCAATCCCTGGGGCCCGGGCGCGACCACGCTCGAATGGACCCTGCCGTCGCCGCCGCCGTTCCATACATACGAGGAGCTCCCGCACATCGCGCCGAGTGGGGGGCACTGAGTCCCAGGGGGCTGAGCGTTGACCGACATCTCCACATCGCCCGTCCGCGCCGGCACCGTCATCGACGGCCCGAGCGTCGGCGACTACGTGGCGCTGCTGAAGCCGCGGGTGATGTCGCTCGTCGTGTTCACCGGTTTTGTCGGGCTTTACTTGGCCCCCGGCCATCTCCACCCCGTGCTCGCCGTCATCGCTGTGCTGTGCGTCGCCGTCGGCGCCGGGGCGGCGGGCGCCATCAACATGTGGTACGACCGCGACATCGACGCGGTGATGCGGCGCACCCGGGATCGGCCGCTGCCGGCCGGCCGCATGGCCCCCGGCGACGCCCTGGGCTTCGGCTGCGTGCTGGCGGCGGCCTCGGTGCTGGTGATGGGGCTGGGAGTCAACTGGGCGGCGGCAGCGCTGCTGGCGCTCACCATCGCCTTCTACGTCTTCGTCTATACCGTCTGGCTCAAGCGCCGCACCCCGCAGAACATCGTCATCGGCGGCGCCGCCGGCGCGCTGCCGCCGGTCGTCGGCTGGGCGGCGGTGACCGGCGATGTCGGCATCCCCGCGCTGGTGCTCTTCGCCCTCATCTTCTTCTGGACGCCGCCGCATTTCTGGGCCCTGTCGCTCTACCGGGCGGGCGACTACGCCAAGGCCGGCGTGCCGATGCTGCCGGTAGTGGCCGGGGCGCGCGAGACCAAGAAGCAGATGCTCGCCTACACCCTCGTGCTCTGGCCGATCGCTCTGGCGCCGGCGGCGATGGGCGTCGCCGGCTGGATCTATGGCGGCGCGGCGCTGATCTTGAGCGCGCTCTTTACCGGGGCGGCAATCCGCGTCTGGCGCGATGCCGGCGATGGCAGCGCCAAGCGGATGTTCGGCTTCTCGATCCTCTATCTGTTCCTGCTTTTCGCGCTGCTGCTGCTCGACCGGGCGCCCGGCCTTGTCGGGAGCATGGGCTGAGCGATGCCGCGGGCGATGACCGACGACAGGCAACGGCAACAGCGGGCGAAGAACCTGGCGCTCCTCGCCGTGCTGGCGGGCGTCGTGGTGCTGTTCTATGTCATGGCCCTGGTCAAGATGGGGGCGTTCTGATGGCGCCGCGGCGCCGCATCGGGCTCACCGTGACCGGCCTCCTCGCCGTGCTCGGCGTGATGGTCGCGCTCGTCTCGGTCTCGGTGCCGCTCTATCGCCTGTTCTGCCAGGCGACCGGCTATGGCGGCACGACGCAGCGCGCCAGCGCCGCGCCGGACAAGCGCGTCGCCGACCGTCTCATCACCGTGCGCTTCGACGCCGACACCGCGCCCGACCTCGACTGGGAGTTCCGCCCGGCCCAGGCCTCGGTGCAGGTGCATCCCGGCGAGGAGAAAGTGGTCGCCTATCACGCCGTCAACCGGAGCAAGGAGCCGCTGACCGGCACCGCCACCTTCAACGTGACGCCGCTCAAGGCCGGCATCTATTTCGACAAGCTGCAGTGCTTCTGCTTCACCCGGCAGCATCTCGAGCCGGGGCAGAGCGCCGAGCTCACCGTGTCGTTCTTCGTCGATCCCGACATCGTCGGCGACGCGAACACGCAGGACATCGACACGATCACGCTCAGCTACACCATGTTTCGCGCCAAGGCCGACGCACCCGCGGTCCGGTCCTCGGCGCTCCCCGCACCATCCCCTTCCGTGAATTGACGGCCGCGCAACGCCCCTTCGCCAGAGAGCAACCATGACCACAGCCCACAGCGGACCCAAGCACCCCTATCACCTGGTCGATCCAAGCCCCTGGCCGGTCATCGGCGCGGCCTGCGCGGGGGTGATGTTCGGCGGTGCGGTCATGTATATGCACGGCGCGCAGTTCTTCGGCATCCCGGGTGCCGCCGTCATGATCGCCGGGTTCGTCGGCGTGCTCGCCATCATGGCGGTGTGGTGGCGCGACGTGATCATCGAGGCGGTCCGCCAGGGCCATCACACCCCGGTCGTGCAGATCGGGCTGCGCTACGGCATGGCTCTCTTCATCGCCTCGGAGGTCATGTTCTTCGCCGCCTTCTTCTGGGCGTTCTTCAACTCGGCCCTGTTCCCGGTCGGCGGCATCTGGCCACCCAAAGACATTCATCCCTTCAATCCCTGGGAAATCCCCTTTCTCAACACGCTGATCCTGCTGACCTCGGGCACGACCGTGACCTGGGCGCATCACGCGCTCCTGGAGAATGACCGCCGGGGCCTGATCCAGGGCCTCGCCGTCACGGTGCTCCTCGGCATCTGCTTCACCAGCCTGCAGGCCTGGGAGTACAGCCACGCGGCCTTCGGCTTCAAGTCGGGCATCTATGCCTCGACCTTCTTCATGGCGACGGGCTTCCACGGGTTCCATGTCATCATCGGCACTTGCTTCCTGGCCGTGAACCTGTTCCGCGCCATCGCCGGGCATTTCCGGCCCGACCATCACTTCGGCTTCGAGGCGGCGGCGTGGTATTGGCACTTCGTCGACGTGGTCTGGCTGTTCCTCTTCGTCTGCATCTACTGGTGGGGCAGCGGCGGCGCCGTCGGCGCCGAATGAGAAGCTGCCGCCGGTGTCGATGAGCGGGGCATACGACCCGCCGGTATCCGTGCTCGCCGCGGCGCTGCTCTGCCGCTGCCCGCGCTGCGGCAGGGGCAGGCTCTATGACGGGCTCCTGACGGTGGCGGCGCGCTGCACCGTCTGTGGCCTCGATCTCAAGGCGCAGGACGCCGGCGATGGGCCGACGGTGTTCGTCGTGTTCGTGCTCGGCGCCGTCGCCGTGGCGCTTGCCATCCTTGTCGAGGCGCTGTTCGCGCCGCCGCTCTGGGTCCATGCCGTGCTGTGGGCGCCGCTCGTGCTGGGCGGTGCCGTACTGATGCTCCGCCCGCTGAAGGCCGGTTTCATCGCCCTCCAGTATCGCCATCGCGCGCTGGGTTAGCGCTGCCAGGATCGTCATGGGTCGCGCCGCCTCGCTGTTCTGGCCGAGCTTCGTCGCCGCCGGCGCCTTCCTCGTGCTGCTCGCGCTGGGCACCTGGCAGGTCGAGCGCCTGTTCTGGAAGCAGGGTCTCATCGCCGAGCGTCGGGCGGCGCTCGCGGCGCCGCCGGCCGAGCTGCCCTCCTCGCTCGCCGCAGCGCGGGGGCTCGAGTACCACCGCGTGCGCGTGACCGGCACCTTCCTCAACGACCGCGAGC
>DASVOY010000216.1:0-1582 GCA_036383115.1 Allostellaceae bacterium | reverse complement strand
GATCATGCGCACGCGGCGCATCAGGAGGAAGCTTCGCACGGCCACGCGCAAAAGCCTGGTCACGGCACCAAAGCGGAGGGGAAGAGTCAGACGCGAAAGACCAGCCACCCGGTGGAGCGCACGCCGAAAGGTCCGAGTAGGGGCCAATAGGTCCGGTTTCGACCATCTCTTGCGCGCCGCTTCCTCGTCGCCGATGTACCGAGCGGCGAAACCCTTGGCGAATTCGCGCTAAAGTCTCAGCTCCCAGTATTCGCCGACGAGGTCGCGGCCGAAGCTCTTGTGCGGCTCCTCGCGCACCAGGCGGAAGCCGGCGGCCTGGTAGATCCGGCGCGCGGCGGTGAGCATGCTCTGGGTCCACAGCGTGACCTTGCGGTAGCCGGCCTGGCGGGCGAAGCCGATGCATTCGGCGACCAGCCGCGCGCCGATGCCGAGGCCGCGCGCGCTCGGCTCGACCAGCAGCAGGCGGAGCTTGGCCGCGGTCTTCGACTGCGTGACGAGGAAAACCGAGCCGACGATCGCGCCGTCGCGCTCGGCGATCCAGCAGCGCTCGAGCCTGGGATCGTAGTCGGCGATGAACTGGGCGACGATCTCGGCGACCAGCGCCTCGAAGCTCTCGTCCCAGCCATATTCCTGCGCATAGAGCACGCCGTGGCGATGGACCACCCAGCCCATGTCGCCGGACTGATGCGGGCGCAGCACGTAGGCGGGCGCCTCGCCGGCAGGCGCCCCGAGCAGCCGCTCGACGGTGTGCATCGCCGCGACCAGCCGCGCCTGGTCCTCGGCGCCCAACCGGCCCAGCATCGCGCCGATCTCGTCGGCCGATTGCGCGTTGAGCGCGGCGAAGGCCTCCCGCCCCGCCGGGGTCAGCGACAGCAGGCTCTGCCGGCCATCGGCGGGGGACGGCGCCTTCTCGACCAGCCGCCGCTTGGCGAAGCCGGCGAGGATGCGGCTGAGATAGCCGGGATCGAGGCCCAGCTCCTTGGCGAGATCGCTCGCCGTCGGCTGCTGGCGCTGCGCCAGCTCGTAGATGACGCGCGCCTCGGCGAGCGAGAACGGGCTGCGCAGCAGGCGCTCCTGCAGCACGCCGATCTTCTGGGTGTAGAAGCGGTTGAAGCGGCGGACGGCATCGACGCGCTGGGTCAAGGCGGTCTCGGACATGGCAGGTCACCATGGCTGCGATTTTCATTGCTAGCGTCAACCATCTGTTTGACTTTGTCAATGATATCGCCGGCTAGCACGTGAGTGAGCTTCGCCGATGTGGACGAGCGCGAAGATCACCTCGCGCTCGCCGGCCATTCCCCTCCTCCGCCCCGCGGGCTAGCATGGCGGCGGCGGCGACGACAGAAGAAAGGCTGGGAGGATGGGCGAATTGCGCGCGGTCAACCCGCCCGGCTGGGCGCGGCCCAAGGGCTATTCCAACGGCATCGTCGCCCGCGGCACGCTGGTCTTCGTCGCTGGCCAGATCGGCTGGACCGGCCAGGAGGTGTTCGAGAGCGACGACTTCATCGTCCAGCTGCGCCAGGCGCTGCGCAACACCGTCGAGATCCTCGCCGCCGCCGGCGCCAAGCCCGACCATATCGCG
>DASVOY010000215.1:0-10604 GCA_036383115.1 Allostellaceae bacterium | reverse complement strand
CGGAGCGATGGTCGGCATCACTGTAACGTGGCTGGTCTGGGTCGCCTTCGCGCGCGCCGGGCTGCCGGGGACGGGGACCGAGCCGCCGCTTCGCGAGCGGCGGCTGCGCTCGCTTATCGATAGCCCTTGAAGCCGTGCAGCCAATAGACCTTGTAGCGGCGCGCCATGCTACGGTCGAGCGGGATGATGATGTCTTCGGGCGGTCTATCGACGCTGGTGAAGCGCGAGAAGATGCGCTCAAGATTGTCGGGCGTGTGACTCACCAAGAGGAAATCGGCGCCGACATAGCGTGAGGGTTGCGCCGTGAGGTCGAATTCGTCGTGAATGCCGCCCTCGCCGTTCCATTTGAGGGCGTCGAAGGGGTGCGGGCGCACGTAGTACATCAGCACCGCCATATCCTCCCGATCGTCCGACAGGAGAATGGTCCCGGGATGGCGGGCGAGCATCTGGCTGACGGTCCGCCCGAGCGGCTGCCAGCCGCGCAGCCGGTGCAAGGGATCGTATTTCGCCGGAAGCTGTGCGCCGAAAGCGGCTGCCGCGTCATGCGCGCCGAACACCACTACCGCCGCGAGGACGTGCAGGGCGACGGAGGCGGTGACGAGTGCCACGCGCTCGCGCGCGAGCAGCCAGGCGACGACGAGCACCGTGGCGGAAACGAAAGTCGGCGCCGACCAGTTGGGCTGGGCGCGCGACAGGAAGCTCACCACCAGCATCATGGCCAGCGTCGGCAGCGCGAAGCAGGCGAGCAGTGCCGCGCGGCGATCTCGGAAACTGCGCCATCCCGCGACCGTCACCAGGATCAGCACGGCAAAGAAAATCGGCCCGAACACGGCAAACTGCGACGTAAAGAACTCGAGGAAGTGTGCGGGGTGCAGCAGGGGACCCTGCAAGGCGGCATTGTCGCGTGTATGGCGGTAGCTGACGAAGCCGTTCGCGGCATTCCAGGCGAAATTCGGCGCATAGATGGCGAGCGACAGCGCCGCGGCGGCGAGAAAGCGCGGCAGGTGACGCCTCTCGTCGCGGAAAAGTAGCAGAAACAGCAGCGCCGAGAGCAGCCAATAGGCCATGGCGTATTTGGCGAGGAGCCCGAACCCTGCGGCGACGCCGACGGCGATCCACCAGCGCCCTCCCCCGGCATCGCGCGCGCGGACGAAGGCATAGAGCGCCACGGCCCAGCAGAAGAGCAGCGGCGCATCGGTCGAGATGATCACCGCCGAGGCCGAGACGCCCGGCAGGGTCGCATAGGCGATCGCCGACCAGAGCGCGGTCCGCGCATCATAGAGTCGCCGCGCCAGCGCATAGACGACGAGGGCGGTGCCGAAATGAAGCAACGGCGCTGCGAGGCGAATGGCGAACTCGTCGTCGCCGAACAGCGCGGTGGTGGCGGCGATCAGCCACGCGACGAGCGGCGGCTTCGAATAGTAGCCGAGCGCCGGATGCAGCGACCACAGCCAGTATTGGGCTTCATCGGGGTAAAGGTCGGCGCGGCCGAGCGAGAGCCACACGAACCGCGCCACGGTGACGGCGAAAACGGCCCACAGCGCCCAACGCCAGGAGCGGTCCTCGACCGATGCCGCTTCAGCAAACCCGTCGCCACGCACCGCCATGACGGCGAAGCCTAGCGGGGCGCGGCCACGCCTGCCACTTCTTTTGAACGCCCGGCCGGGGGGAATTCGCTCTAGCATTCAGCGCCACCCCTTGCTAAGTCATGGCGAAGGTTCAGGCTGCGAAGTTCGTTGCATGCAACTCAGGATCGAGACCTTCAGCAACAGCCGTGGCGGCAACGCCTTCTTCAAGGCGGTGACGCATCCTCTTGCCGCGCGCGCCGCCGGCGAGTTGATGCGCCGACTCGGCCGCGGCCCCGTCGCGATCTACGATCCCGAAGGCTGCGCCGACGGGTTCTCCGACCTCTACGACTTGTCGCGGCTCGATATCGCCGGCTGCTTCGTGCAGGACGTGGCGGCGATCGGCCGAACGGTGCTGGGGCGGACGGCGCAGCCGGTGACCGAGATCGGCGAATCGGGCGCCCGAACCGTTTTCGTCGTCGCCTTCGAGGCGGAGCGGACCATCGCGCATATCCGCCACCTGTTGCCGTCCGGCGCCGAGGTGGTGAGCCTCGACGCCATGCGCCTGCCGGACGAGCTTCTGTCCAACCCGCGGCGTTATCTGGATCCGCTCAATTTTGCCACGAATTTCGTCTTTTTCCGGGACGAGGCCGGTCTGCGCACACGCCTGGTCACGGTGAATTACTGGGCCGGCTACGGCGCGCGCGAGGTCGCGCTGTGGCTCATGCTCTACGATGACGCGGGCAAGGTTCTCGCGGAGTGGCGCGAGCAGGTGCCGCAGGGCAGCAGTTCGATCGCCCTCGACAGCCGCGAGATCCGCGCGCGCTTCGGGCTGCCCGAGTTCGCGGGGCAGCTGTTCATGCACGTGGTCGGTGCCGTCGGCCACGACGTCGTGAAATATGCGCTCGACACGTTCGGCGACGATGCCGGGTCGTGCCTGTCCTGCACGCACGACGCCAATTCCTGGCCCGCGGATTTCTACGCGGGGCTGCCCGCGCCCGCCGACGGGGAGGCGGTGATGCTCTGGGTGCAGAACAGTCAGCCCTGCACGATCCCGGCCGGCTCGATCGGCCTCAACCTGATGGGCGGTGCCGTGGTCAAGGCCATCGACCGCCCGATCGCGCCTTTTGCCACATACGCTTTGGACGTCGCGAGTTTGCTGCCGGACGCGCGCTGGCCGCAGCAACTCGAGATCCGCGCCGGGAAATACGTGGTGCGGCCGCGCTACGAGGTCACCGGGCGCGGCAAGCGGCGGATCGCCCATGTCAATGTCGAGCGCACCGACCTCAAGCCCGACCCGCGCATCGCCGAGCTCGGCAACATGCTGGGCAAGGGCTATCTTCTGCCGGGGCCGGTGCTGCCGCGCGGCACCTGGCGCTCGCTGGCGCTGCCGACGCCTATGGCGACGACGCAGGAGGATCTGCCCATCGGGCTCATCGTCTATGACGCCTCAGGGCGCGAATCGGCGCGCCACCGCTTCGGCCGCCTGTTGCGCCGCGATTCCGTCGCCGTCGATCTCGACGAGGTCATCGACGGCGCCGTGCTGCCGTCGGGCTACGGGCATTTCGAGCTGGTCTATGATTTCGCCGACGGCGGCAGCGCCGATGGCTGGCTGCATGGGCTATTCCGTTACGAGCATCGCGGCAGCGGCCATGCCGCCGAGACCAGCTTCGGCGCGCATGTGTTCAATACCGTGCTCACCTACAAGGGCGAGCCGCAATCCTATGCCGGCCGCCCGCCCGGCCTGTCCACGCGGCTCTTCCTTCGCCTCGGCGAAGCGCCCCACGACACCCTCTGCCACCTGATCTATCCGGCGTCGACGCCGTGGCACGCCCGGAGCGCCACCGACCTCATCCTGCACGATTCGGGTGGCCAGGAGGTGGCGCGGGAACGCGTCGCCATTCCCTGCTCGGGGTCGCTGTTCTGGCGCTATCACGAAGTCTTCGACAAGCCCGCACGTGACCGCGCCGGGAGCAATGCCTATATCACAGTCCGCGACGGGACTTGCCGCCTCTTCGGCTACCATGGCCTCCTTGCCGAGGGCGGCGCGTTCAGCCTCGATCACATGTTCGGTTTCTAGTTTGCGGAATCTGCCGGCATGACCCAGCGCCATCACACGAAATTCCTGATCATCGGCTCGGGACCGGCCGGCTATGCGGCGGCGATCTACGCCGCGCGCGCCAATCTGCAGCCGATCCTGGTGCAGGGGCTGCAGGCCGGCGGCCAGCTCACCATCACCACCGACGTCGAGAACTATCCTGGGTTCGGCGAGGTGATCCAGGGCCCCTGGCTCATGGAGCAGATGCAGAAGCAGGCCGAGCATGTCGGGACGCGCATCGTCAGCGATCTCATCGTCAGCGTGGATCTGTCGAAGCGGCCCTTCGCCTGCCACGGCGACTCCGGCGACGTCTATGTCGCCGACACGCTCGCCATCTGCACCGGCGCGCAGGCGCGCTGGCTGGGCATTCCCAGCGAGGAGGTGTTCCGCGGCTTCGGCGTCTCCGCGTGCGCGACCTGCGACGGCTTCTTCTTCCGCGGCAAGGAGGTGGTGGTGATCGGCGGCGGCAATACCGCGGTCGAGGAGGCGATCTATCTCACCAATCACGCCACCCGCGTTACCCTGATCCACCGCCGCGACCAGCTACGGGCCGAGAAGATCCTTCAGGCGCGGCTCTTCGCCAACCCGAAGATCCGCGTCGTGTGGGACAGCGTCGTCGAGGAGATCGTCGGCGATAGGATGCCGCCGCGCGTCACCGGGGTGCGCGTCGCCAATGTCAGGACCGGCGAGAGCACGGTCATCCCGTGCGACGGCGTCTTCATCGCCATCGGCCATACGCCGGTCACGGACATCGTCAAGGGTCAGCTGACGCTCGACAGCGAGGGCTACATCATCACGCGGCCCGACTCGACCGCGACGGAGATCCTCGGCGTGTTCGCCGCCGGCGACGTCAAGGACAAGATCTTCCGCCAAGCCGTGACGGCCGCCGGCATGGGCTGCATGGCAGCGCTCGAGGCGGAGAAGTTCCTCGCCGCCGAGGAAGCCGCGGCGGCACTCAAAGCGGCGGAGTAGCACCGGCCCGAATCGGCGGCCGGTCGCCTATCGCAGCCTGCTGCGGGGTAAGAAAACATGGACTGGGACAAGCTCAGGGTGTTTCACGCCGTCGCGGAGGCAGGCAGCTTCACGCATGCCGGCGAAGCGCTCAATCTGAGCCAGTCGGCAGTGAGCCGGCAGATCAGCGCGCTCGAGGAGAGCCTGAGCGTTCCGCTGTTCCATCGCCATGCCCGCGGCCTAATCCTTACCGAGCAGGGCGAGCTCCTCTATCGCACGGCACGCGAGGTCTTCGCCAAGCTGGCGATGACCGAGGCGATGCTGTCGGAATCGAAAGACCGGCCGAAGGGGCCGCTCAAGGTGACGACGACGGTGTCCTTCGGCTCGGCTTGGCTCAGCCCGCGCATCCGCGAATTCACCGACCTTTATCCCGAGATCCAGGTCAGCCTGGTCGTCGACGACAGCGAGCTCGACCTCTCCATGCGCGAGGCCGACGTGGCGATCCGCATGTCGCCGCCGCGCCAACCCGACCTGGTGCAGCGCCATCTGATGACGCTGCACTATAACATTTACGCTTCCTCGGACTACCTGAAGCGCTTCGGCACGCCGCAGCGGCCCGAGGATCTCGACAAGCATCGCCTCGTCATCTACGGCCAGGACGGGCGGCCGCCGGTGCGCAACATCAACTGGCTGCTGGAGGCGGGCGCGCGTCCGGGCGTCGAGCGTCACCCCATCTTCATGGTCAACAATGTCTATGCCATCTTCCGCGCCGTCGAGAGCGGTCTCGGCATCGCCGCGCTGCCGGATTTCATGGTGCAGGAGACCGTCGATCTCGTGCGCATCCTGCCCGAGATCGCCGGCCCGGAGATCGAAGCCTATTTCGTCTACCCGGAGGAGCTGCGCACGTCGAAGCGCATCGCCGTCTTCCGCGACTTCCTGTTGCGCAAAGTGACGGAAGGCAGGAACAGCTAAAACAGCCGGCCGTTGCGGAAGACCGTCGCCAGTCCCGCGACCAGGGCCGCGGCGATGCCGAAGGCAAAGCCGAGCACGGTGCCCCATTCGAGCCAGTCCGGCCGCCGTTCCGGCTCGGAGCGCGGCGGCGCTTCCGCAGGTGCGAGCAGCGCGTTGCCCTCGGCCTTCTCGGGCAGGCTCTCGCCGCGCTCCGGGGCGGTGAGCGCGATCTCGGTCGCGGGTTCTTCCGGCGACGGCTCGTTCCGGCGCGGCGCCGTCAGCAGGGGTGTCGGTTCCGCCGATGGCGCCGCCGGACGCAAGCGCTCCACCAGCCAATCGATCCAGCCAGGCGGCACCGTCGGCGCCGGCATGCCGGCAAAGGCGCGGTCCACCGCCGTGACAAGTTGCGAGCGCGCGGCGCGCGGCAGCGATAGGGCGACGATCGGGAGCTCGCCGGCAAAGCGCCGCTCGAATCCCTCGTCGCACAGCATGGCGCGAAGCGCCTCGGACGCCTCCCCGGGGCTTGCTTGCTCGCCTTCGGCGAGAAACCCGATGAGCGCCACGCCGTGGTCCGCGTGCAACGCCACGACGTCGACCGGCCCCTCCTCGCCATAGGCGCGGATCAGGGCGTCGATCAGACAGCGCCAGCCGGGGATGAGCGCCGGCACGGGCGGCCCGCGGCGATCGAGAGCGTCTCCGCCCGCAGTGCTTCGGCCCGTGGCGGCAAGAGAATCGAGAAGCTGCTGTGCCATGCGGGCCGAACCGTTCGGTTGATGCGTTCGCGCAATCAACGCTTTCGGCGCGCTTTGGTTGCGCGCCGCGGTGGCGCGGCAAGGGATGCAGTTTTTGCAACTGTGCTCCCAAAAATTTCCGGTGGCCTTTTTTGCCTGGCGCCGCCATCGTCGCTCAACAGTTTCGCCGCGAAGTTCGCGGTTCGAGTTTCCGGGCCTGACCGCTCGGGAAAAGGGTCTTCGGATCCTTGCGTCACCCAGACGTGAAACCTCCCTGTTCACTTTGGCGCGGAATCATTGAGGTTCCGCGCTTTTTTTGTCGACGATCCTCTCCAGGGACTTACCAGGCCGGACTTCGCCTAATTCGGCAAATTGGCCCGATCCTGCCCGGTGTCAGAGCGCGTTTCTCCGGGCGCATGCTGCGCTTGTAGACCACAAAGCTGGCCTCCTGGACGTCAGCCGCTAGGCGGCGCCGGTCAATAGCGCGTTGATCTCCCATACGAGCGCCGCCGGTCGTAGCGGCTTCGGGAGCAGCTTTCCGAGCTGCAGCTCGTCTCGGCCTGCCGCCTTTTGAGCATAGCCGCTCGTGTAGAGAACCTTGAGATGCGGTCGAATCAACTTGGCCTGCGTTGCCAACTGGAAGCCGTCCATACCCGGCATGACGATATCGGTGAGCAGCAGGTCGATGTGGCGCCCGGTCAGGAGACGAAGCGCCTCGTCTCCGTCGGCGGCCGTCAGTACGACAAACCCTTTTTGAGACAGGATATCCCTGACGAGTTCGCGCATCGCGTGCTCGTCTTCCACGAAGAGGACGGTGAAAGGACCTGCCATGCCATTTGAACGGTGAAACGGCGTAACCCATCGTTCAATCGGCCCATGGCATTGGAATGTCAAATGGCGTCCAAGGTGGGTCCTCGGAGACCTCGCGCCGCGCCTGGTCGATCGGAATCCCGCCGCCGCACGCCACCGCATGCCCTGTCCTCGCTCGCGCCGCCGCAGCTCAACCGCTCGCGCCCATCGGTCCGTTCACCAATTCCCGAATGGCCCGAGCTATCTCGCCCAGGTGCCCGAAGCGAGCTTCCATTTCGCAGCCGAGGCAACTTCCCTCATGGAAGTGATCCAACATTAATCTGGGATACCTCTGCGAAAACCACGCAAGCAGCCGCCGCTGCACGTCTTCCATCCTCGCTGGGTCGGAACAGCCCGCGCACGTCACGGCTTCGATAAACATCTGCTGATGCCGTCGGCACGTATAGCGAAATGTCAACATGCCGGGGCCAGCGCTCACGATCCGGCCTGGCAGTTGCCGGTGCAACGGTAATGATAGGGATTTGATATATACCCAGGCGGCGATGTGCTCCCGCCATAGCCGCTGGTCGGCGCGTTTGCCGGGACGCAGGCGGCGAGGAGCAACGCCACGGCAATAGACAGGAACGCTAGACGCCGTGCATTGAAGAACGGGTGGCCCAGGCCGCGCGCGTGCCTAGCACGCCACATTGTCGAACCGCTCTGGCAAGCGCTTCACTGCTTCCAAGCGCATCGTCCGCTCCTCAAGCGTGCCCGCGGCCGCGGTCGGACTGTAGACCGAGTTGGCTTAAGCGCCGGTACTTTTTCGCCTCGCCACGCACCGCTGGCGCGCGCATGCAGCACCCCAAGGTCGCAAGCTGGAACGCGCTGCTCATCCCCCCTGATCCGATAGGACCAGTTTCGCGCTGTTGCGGTGCAGCGTCAATCATCCAGCGTCAGTAGCAGCCGCCGGATGCGCCGCTTTGTGTAGGAACCGGCGCAAATGGAAGCGCTACAGGTGCGCGGTTCGGATTGGGCTCGGGGGACGGCGCAATGGTCGCGGCGGGCAGGGCCGATGGAGGGCCGCATGGCGGAAAACTGCGCCCGGCGCGCGGCTCTGGCGGCCGTGGGCGGGCGGAATGTTTCACGTGAAACCTACATCTGTGCGCCCGAGTGCTCTATCGAGCGGGTCATGTGAATGCCGTTCTGCATCAGTCGGCACGACACAAGAAGCGCGCCGGCGCTTCAGAGTGAGCCAGCCGAGAATCCTCCCGCGGCTACGCCCCTCGCTCATTTCACCACGGCCGCGGCCTTGCGCAAATCCTCGATGAAGCGCGCGATCTCGACTGCGCGCTGCTCGTCCTGCGCCCGCAGCAGCGCCGAGGGGTGCACCGTGGCGAGCACATAGGGCGCCAGCGCCGATTGCACGAAATGGCCCCGCTCGCGGGTGACGCGGAAGCTGGCGCCGAGCAGCGCCTGCGCCGCCGTCGCTCCGAGACAGACCAGCACCTTCGGCTTGACCACGGCGATCTCGGCGTCGAGCCAGGGCTTGCAGGCACGAATCTCCAGCGTGTTCGGCTTGGCGTGAATGCGCCGCTTGCCGCGCGGCGTCCATTTGAAATGCTTCACCACATTCGTCACATAGGTCTCGGCGCGGTCGATGCCGACTTCGGCGAGGCAGCGGTCGAGCAATTGTCCGGCGGGTCCGACGAAGGGTCGCCCGACGCGGTCCTCCTGGTCGCCGGGCTGCTCGCCGACGAGCATGAGTCCGGCGTCCTCCGGCCCCTCGCCGAACACGGTCTGCGTCGCTCGCGCATAGAGCGGGCAGGCCGTGCAGCGGGCCGCCGCGGCGCGCAATTCGGCCAGTGTCGGGTGCGGCGGGATCAGCTCGGCGGCGGTGGGGAGCGCGGTCGAACCGGCGGGCGCAGGAGATGGCGAGCGATCGCGTTGCATGCAATGGCGTCGCAGTGATGCTGAGGAAACCGCGGGGTCGCGGCGCCGGTTCCGGAACGCGCGCCGGATCTCGCCTTTGCCGATCCTCCTCGGTGTAGCAGCGCGCGAAATGCCGGCCGACGATATCGTCAGGCGCCCTCGCGGCCGGCGCCGATCACTTCCAGACGGGCTTGCCGAGATCGACTTGCGAGGGCGTGGTGGTCGCGCCCACGGTGGCGCCCGCGGCGGCGCCGAGTGCCGCGCCGGCGAGCGGCGCGCCCAGCAGGGCGCCGCCGATGACGCCGATGCCGGCGCCGATGCCGGCGCCGCTGGCGGCGCGGTCGCCCTGCGTGCTGCCGCAGGCCGAGAGCACGAGCCCAGCGGCCACCACGGCGCAGAAACCCAGTCCTCGACGCATGACCACCCTCCGCAAGGTAAAGCAACGTGAACGCGCGCCCATTCTAGGGCCGCGAAACCGTCGCGCAACCTGTCACGATGCCCTTGCTGCCGTCGATCTGTGTCTTTTTGAGGGCGGCTCGCACGCGTCTCTTCCCTACCGGGGGATAGGAATCGGCTCTTCCGCTGTTACCGCTGATATATGCAACGGAGGTACCATGCGCGGACTTCTTCTCTGGCTCGTCGGAATCCCGATTCCCGTCATCATCCTGCTCTACGTCTTCCACGTCATCTAGCCGCGGCGGCCGCGGCGCTCAGACGAAGAGCCGCTCGCTCTTGAGCCCATCGTAGATGGGGGCCACGTACTCGCCGTAGCCGTTCCAGATCAAGGTCGGGCGGCGCTCATCGCTGCCCAGCACGCGCTCGGTCGCCTGGCTCCAGCGCGGGTGCGGCACCTCCGGGTTGACGTTGGCCCAGAAGCCGTACTCGCTGGCCTGGAGCTCCTCCCAGAAGCTGATCGGGCGCTTGTCGGTGAAGGTGAACTTGACGATCGACTTGATCGACTTGAAGCCGTATTTCCACGGCAACGCGAGCCTGAGCGGCGCTCCGTCCTGGCGCGGCACCGGCTTGCCGTACATGCCGGTCACCAGGAAGGCGAGCTCGTTCGTCGCCTCGGCCATGGTGACGCCCTCGACATAGGGCCAGGGATACCAGAACTGCTTCTGGCCTGACGCCACCTTCGGATCGCGGAAAGTCTCCATGCGCAGGTATTTCGCCGAGCCGAGCGGCTGGGCGAGATCGACCAGCGCCTTCAATGGGAAGCCGCTCCACGGCACCGCCATCGACCACGCCTCGACGCAGCGGTGGCGATAGAGCCGCTCCTCGACGCTGAACTTGCGCACCAGATCGTCGACGCCGATCTCGAACGGCTTCTCGACCATGCCGTCGATCTTGATGGTCCACGGCCGGATCTTCAGCGCCTGCGCCTGCCGCGCCACCTGCTTCGACGAATTGAATTCGTAGAAGTTGTTGTAGTTGCCGTTGATCTTCTCGTCGGTGATCGGCCGGTCGAGCTTGTAGGCCTCGTTGCGCTTCACCGGATAGAGCTTGGCGGAGGGATCGGCCGGTGCGTCGGCTTGTGCCCCGCCGGCGCCGAGCGCGCCGGTCGCCAGCAGGATCGAGCCGGCGGCGATG